>VGZZ01000019.1 GCA_016872285.1 SAR202 cluster bacterium
CTTTCCCTTTGACGCTGAGCGTACTCGCCAATGCTCTCCCGGTTCACGGCTACCTCCCTGGGATTTCGGTAACCGTAGTTTTGAGACAATCACTTTATTTCGGTAACCATATTTTTAATGTCATGCGGCCCCTTGCCTTAAGACAAACACATGTTCTATTATTTCTGCCACCCTACCTACAAGGCAGGAATCCATGACCACCGACCCCAACGGCCCTCTCCCGCCCCCTCGCAAGGAAATCATGGGCGTCCCCATCACCAACTTCAACATCAAACGCCACCACCTCAATCCCCTCCTCCTCTGCGACGACAACTGCCTCAACCCCTACCTGCTCAGCCCTCCCCCCGGCAAATGCGACGGCGCCTGCTTTAACCTCTACACCGAAGAAGTCGAAGCGACGCGCTTCGCCGAGCACCAGTCCATTGAGGAAGCCAAAAGAAAAGCCGCCGAAAAAGAGGCCGCTCAGGAGATGGAGAAGAAGGAAGCGGAAAAACTGGCAAGGAAAGAGGCCAAGGATAAGGCAAGGGCTCAAGCAAAAGCGGCCTCCCTCCCTCCTCGCCGACGCGGCGGCCAGCCCGGCAACCAGAACGCCTTTAAGAACGGCTATTACTCCAAGCTTACCCCAGCCCGTGACCTTGAGCTCATAAAAGAAGTCATTGCTATGGAGAACTTGGACCTTACCCCGGAAGTAGCCCTTGCCCGCATCAGGTACGTTAAAAGCGCCAGCGATCCCTACGCCACCCCTGCCGATGTATATCGCCTGGGTCGCAACCTTATGAACATGATCAGGACCCGGGCCGAGATCGACAAGGTCTATGGCCCCTTGGAAAGCGACGAATCGGAAATCGAATCTGTGCCTGACTCACGCCTGGAATCCTGATTCGTTCCTCCAAAACTTTTTTCCCCAAAATCGAATATCTAGGGAGGTTGTTTTGAAAAATTGAGAAAACAACTCTACTGCCCCCATTATGCTCTCAAGGCCGCCGCCAAGGCCTATGTCGAGCTGGTGAAATGGGGGTAATGGTGGCGGACAGGGCGTTGAGATTCCTTCCACCTCAGGCGGATCGGAATTACGTGAAACCCGCCCCCACTACTGTCTGCTGGACTGGTGGGTGGTGGGCAGCATATCCCGACTACAGATATACGCGCTTCTAAATGAGCGCAATCCGCCTTGTGGCCCCGATATGGTATAAAGAGCGGAAATGCTCACCCGCCACCTTATAACCCGCCTCCTCCTCTTCATACCTACGCTGCTTATTGCATCCATCCTTATCTTCCTTATCATCCGAGTCCTGCCCGGCGACGTGGCCCAGGCAGTGCTTGGCGGGTCAGGCGAGTCTATCCACCGGCAGGAGCAGCTGGAAAGCTTGCGGCGGGAGCTGGGCCTCCGCGATCCACTCCCGCTTCAGTACGGCAAGTGGCTTCTCAGCCTTGTCGACGGCACCTTTGGCGGGCGTTCCCTGGCCGACCGCCAGCCCCTGCGCACCACGCTGTGGGACCAGGCGCCGATCACGCTGCTGCTTATCCTGTATACCCTGGCCCTGGCCCTTCTCGTCTCCATCCCCCTGGGTGTCCTGGCCGCCGTGTATCAGGACCGATGGCCTGACTACCTCATACGCACCATCACCATCGCCGGCCAGACGCTGCCCAGCTTTGTGGCGGGGCTGCTGGTGATCCTGGGCCTCACCTACTTCCTGGGGTGGACGCCCCCTATCATCTACAAACAGCCCTGGCAAAACCCTATCGACCACCTGACGATGGTGCTATGGCCTGCCCTGGTCCTCGCCTGGGGCCTCGCCTCCGTCGCCACACGAGTTATCCGGGCTGGCATCCTGGAGGCGCTGCGGCAGGACTACATCACCCTGGCCCGAATCAAAGGCCTGTCGGAAAATCGAGTCCTCTTCGGCCACGCGCTGCGCAACGCGCTGGGCGGCCTCGCCAGCGTGACCGCCATCCAGGCGGCGTCGCTGCTGGGCGGCGCGGTGCTGCTGGAGGTGGTGTTCGGCCTGCCGGGGCTGGGCCGGGCCATGGCTTCGGCGGTCGCCAGCCGGGACTACCCCGTGGTGCAGACTCTAGCCATGGCCTTCGTTTTCCTCGTCCTCACCCTCAATCTCGCCACCGACATCCTTCACGCCCGCATTGACCCGCGCATCCTCCCCTCCAACCCATGACCACTGCCGCCTCGATGTCTCGACGCCCCATGCGGGCCGCCCTCGACGCCCTCCTCTGGCTCCCCTCCCAAATCTGGGCCTTCGCCCGATTTCGGCCTATCGGCTTCCTGGCCGCCCTGGTCCTCCTGCTATGGTGCCTGGCCGCCGCCTTCGCCGACACTATTGCCACCCACGACCCCCTGGCCCATAACATCCCCAACCGTCTTCATCCCCCCAGCGGCGACTTCTACCTGGGCACCGACACCTTTGGCCGCGACGCTTTCTCCCGCATCATCCACGGTGCGCGAGTTTCCTTATACATCGGCGTCTCGTCGGCTTTCATAGCCACCCTCCTGGGCGCGCTTATCGGCATCGTTTCCGGCCTCAAGGGCGGCTGGCTGGACCTTGTTATTCAGCGGCTCCTAGACGCGCTCCTGGCCTTCCCTCCCCTTCTGGTGGCGATGCTGGTGGTCGCCGGCTTCGGCCCGTCCTCCAACGCGCTGCTCATCGCCCTCGCCGCCGCCTTCACGCCTATCATGGCCCGTCTCTCGCGCTCCCTCACCGTCGGTCTCAAGCAAGAGGCCTTCGTGATGAAGTCGGTGGTCCACGGCTCCGGCACGGCGCGGCTTCTCCTGCGGCACCTCCTACCCAACAGCCTGGGCCCTATCACGGTCTTAGGGGCGGCCCTGGTCGGGGAGGCCGTCGCCATCGAGGCAGGCATGAGCTTCCTGGGGTTGGGCGTCCCGCCGCCGGACCCTTCCTGGGGCCGTATGGTGCAGGAGGCGGCCCACCAGTTCCTGGAAACGGCTCCGTGGCTAACCCTCTTCCCCGCGCTGGCGATTGCGCTGGCAGTGTTTAGCGTCAACTTCTTTGCGGACGCCCTACGCGACCTCCTGGATCCTATTACACGGCAGTCCTCGGGGAGGTAGTTCGGCTATGACGTCGCAGGCCCTGGCGGCGGTCCGGGCGGCTGATGACAATAAACTTCGTGTATAGCTGCGATGGTCTCAGCAGCGGCTCCGGCTTTGGCCACGGGGGCAACAAACCCCGGCCCAGATGGGCCCTCGCCCGGGCCGGTGGGAACGCCTGGGATGGTCGCGATTACGCCAGGGGCGCCTCCAGCGCACGAGGTGTGTCCTTCATGCGCACTGACGGATGACACCAACGCGATTGCCAGCAGCCCTACCAGAATTCCTACACCTAAGAACCTTTTCATGTTGACCCCCTCCCTTCATCTTCATCCAACAACCACTCGTGCTCTCTTGCGCTGCTAACCTGGGATAAGCACCTAGGATAGCCTTGGGATTGAGCATGGGGAGCTTCGCATCCGAAACCCTGCCTGTCAAGAGGTTCCGTCAATAGAGGAAAAGAGAAGGGAGTTAGCGGGAGAGCCAGGCGGTGGCGAAGTCGGTGTTGGCGTGGCCGTCTTCGGCGGGGATGGCGACGCCTCTTACATGGTTACGGTAGGGGACTACCTGGTGGGTGGCGGCGATGGGGATGACGTAGGCCTGTTCCAGGACGAGGTAGCGTTCGATTTCACGCCAGGCCTCGACGCGGGGGCGTTCCTGGCGGAGGTCTCGGAGGCGAGAGTAGAGGGTGGTTACATGGGAGTCCTGGTGCTTGGCGTAGGAGTCCGGGTTGTTGCTAAAGACGCCGAAGACGGATTCGGTGGCTTCCGGGGTGACGGGGCTGAAGAAGGCGCCCTGCTGGGAGTCGTAGTCCAGGGTGACGCGGGCGGCGTTCCACTCGGCCTCGTCCACGACGCGGAGGCTAAGGTTTACGTTTAGGTCTTTTAGCTGGCCGTGGAGGAACTCACATCGAGCTATGGTGTTGTTGCGGCAGAGGTGGTCCATGGAGAAGCCGTTAGGGTAGCCGGCGTCGGCGAGGAGGCGTTTGGCTTCGGCCATGTCCTGGTCTCGAGTGTTCTTGTTGTAGCCGGGCCAGAGAAGGAAGTCGGGACTGCTGATGAGGTTATTGGGGCTGATGAGGCCGGTCAGGACGCCCTGTCCGCCGAGGGCGGAGGGGATAGCGGCGGCTTTATTGATCCATAGGGATAGAGCTTTTCGGACTCGAACGTCTTGCCAGGGACCGGGCTTGAGGGTGTTGAAAGCGAGGCGGAACTGGCCGCCCTGGATTTCGCCGAAGTAGGCTCTGTCCTTCATAGACTCTTCATACTGAGAGCGGCGCTCGAGAGTGAGATAGTGGCCTTCGCCTCGTGCGCCGCCGTCGATGCGGCCGGAGCGGAAGGCGGCGTCCATGACGGCGGGATCTTCGATGACGACGAAGTCGATGCCGTCCAGGTAGGGGAGGGCGCGGCCCTGGGCGTCCTTTTCCCAGTAGCGCTCGAAGCGGCGGAGGCTGATGAGGCTGCCCTTCTGGTACTTTTCGATTTTGAAGGGGCCGGCGCCGACGAGGCCGACATCCAGGGGGGCGACGCTGACCTCGCCGTCTTCAAGGCGGGGCTGCATGAGGTGTTTGGGGTGGGCGATTTTAAGGCGAGGGTTGGTGAGCTTATCGGGGAAGAAGAAGGAGGGGCCGGTGAGGGTGACGACTAACTGGCTGCCGGGGAGGACATCGACCTGCTTAACATCGCCGAGCTCGCCTTTGAAGTAGGCGGGGGCGCGGACGCGGTCTCTGTTCTGGTAGCCGAAGACGGCGAGGTCGAGCCAGAACTTGGCGTCGTCGGCGGTAAAGCGCGTGCCGTCGTGCCAGTAAGCGTTGCGCTGAATTTGGAAGGTCCACTTGGAGAAGTCGGCATTGGGGAACCATCGTTCGGCCAGGTCGGGGCAGATGAAGAAGACGTTTTCGCGGCATCGCTTGACCAGGTTGCCGGGGCCGAAGAGGGCGCCGCCGGGATGGTGGAGGGCGATGCTGGAGGTGCGCATAGTGTCGAAGGCGGCGGGAGGGTCGCCTCGGTTGGCGAGGGTAAGGGTGCCGCCGTATTCGCCAGGCTCTAGGGTGGGTGTGGAGGTGGTGGGCAAGGCAGTGGCGGTGGGGAGGGAGGTGGAGGCGGGGTTAGAGGATGGGTTGTCGGCGCAGGCGGAGGCGAGGGAGAGGAGGAAGATGGAGAGGAGAGCCAGGAGCCTAAAGAATATGGACAACGTGTGGAGCTTTCTTAGAGAATTGACTGATCTGATATCAACAATACGAATGGTGCTGGGGGAGAAGTTCAGGGGAGCACAGAGCGCTGCCAGCCAGCTAATTTGGCAGGATCCAGCCGTTCAAACTCGGGCAAGCGGTCAAAGCCTGTGTCGGCCGAGATGATGCGGTGTATGCCTAAACGTTGCATTACCGCCGCATGCACAAGGTCTCGCGCGGCGAGGTTCTTATAAGAGTCCGCTAAGACTGCGGCGCGATGAATGTCGCCGGCGTATATAGCCTCTATTCGTTCCTCCATGACGTCACTGAAGGCCTGAAAAACCTCACGTCCTTGAGGCCATAACCGCAATGAAAGGTAGCGGTGGATAATTTCCTGAAGAACCTCAGCATCACTCAAGAAGGCTCGAGGGTGCTCCATAGCCAGACGCATCACTTGAAGACAGGGTTCCTTCAATGGATGATCTCGGCCAACTGCGTAGATGGGTATATTTGTATCAATAAAGGCCGCGGGACTCATACGTCTCCGCAAGCTGGCGGCTCAGGGTCTCAGGGTCTGGAACGTCTTCTATAGCCATTTGGCTCATTTTTTCGACTGCGCGCCTGCGGCGGGCCTTTAGGGTGTCTTCATACGCCATATCAATGAGCCGTCGCACGATTTCGGAAACAGGTGTACCCTGCTCTGCCGCCAGTTCCTGCAGCTTGCGGCGTCGTTCTTGGTCAAGACGCACATCCAGACGTTCTATAGCCATTTCATCCCTTTGTACACACGATATTGTACGCCAAATTTATGCCACATACAATCTTATGTGGAGAGTTTTACCCGGGCCTGGATGACTTTTTGGAGGGCTTCTTGGGGGGTAGTGGCGGAGGCAGTGAGGTGGCCCATTTTACGGCCTGGGCGGGCTTCTGATTTGCCGTAGAGGTGGAGTTTGATGTCAGGCATAGCGAGGACGCGTTGCCAGTTGGGTTCATGGGGGGACCAGAGGTTGCCGAGGAGGTTGGCGATGGCGGTGGGGTGGTAGAGGTCGGCGGAGCCGAGGGGGAGGCCGCAGACGGCGCGGACGGCTTGCTCGAATTGGGAGGTGATAGCGCCGTCGAAGGTCTGGTGGCCGGAGTTGTGGGGTCGGGGGGCGAGTTCGTTGATTAGGAGGCGGCCATCTTTAGCGACGAACATTTCAACGGTGAGCAGGCCGACGATATCCAGGGCGACGGCGATGCGGGTGGCGATGTCCCGGGCCTGGGTGAGAAGGGTGTCAGGTATCACGGCGGGCATAACGGCGGTGTCCAGGATGTGGTGGGCGTGAGTGTTTTCGGAGGGAGGGTAGCAGACGACCTGGCCTTGAGGGCTGCGGGCGACGATGACGGAGATTTCTTTGTCGAGGTTTACAAAGGCCTCCAGGATCGCCTCTCGGCCCTGGAGCCATTGCCAGGCTTCGGCGGCCTGGGTGGGGGAGTCGAGGCGGAGCTGGCCTTTGCCGTCGTAGCCGCCGGTGGCGGTCTTGAGGATGGAGGGGCATCCAATAGCCTTGATAGAAGACTGCAAGTCGCTTTGGGTTTTGACGGCGCGGAAGGCGGTGACGGGGGAGCCATGGTCACGGAGGAAGGTCTTTTCGGCGATGCGGTGCTGGCAGACGCGGACGACTCGGCTGGAGGGTCGGACGGGGACCAGGGGTTCGATGGCTTCAAGGGTGGCGGCAGGAATGTTTTCAAATTCGATGGTGACGACGCGGGAGGCGGCGGCGAGGCGGCGGGCGGCATCGATGTCGTCATAGAGGGCGACGATTTGGCCGTCGGAGACTTGGGCGGCGGGAGAGTCAGGGATAGGATCGAGGATGATGACTCGGTAGCCCATGCGTTTGGCGGCGATGGACATCATGCGGCCTAGCTGGCCGCCGCCGAGGATGCCTATGGTGGAGCCGGGGAGTATGGGGGAGGAGGTGGTCATGGGGATAACTAGCGCTCTTGCCTTGTCTTCCAATTGGACGCGGGAATGGATTCGGATAGGGGGGTCAGTGGGAAGTGTGTTCTAGCCTGACGGACGAAACGTAGTGCTAGGGCTTCACCCTCACTCTCCACAGCGAGTCTTCGACCTTTATCCTCTCCCATCAAGGGAGAGGAAAGAAGAGCGAAGGACTCAAGGGGGTAACATAAGACTGGTACCAGGCTTCTCGTCATGGCTAGATCAGCTCATGGATGCCAATTTAGGCGAGGGTTTTGCCTTGTTCTAGGGAGAGGCGATCGTTGTAGACGGAGTCGGACTGGGACTGGCGGTAGGCGCGGAGACGCTGGCGGATTTCGGGGCGCTTGTTGCCGAGGATGGCGGCAGCGAACAAGGCGGCGTTGATGGCGCCAGACCGCCCAATGGCGAGGGTTCCGACAGGGATGCCGCCGGGCATTTGGACCATGGAGAGGAGGGAGTCCATGCCGTTGAGGGCGTGGGTCTGGATGGGGACGGCGAGGACAGGGATAAGAGTCTTGGAGGCGGTCATGCCGGGGAGGTGGGCGGCGCCGCCGGCACCGGCGATGATGACTTCCAGGCCACGTTTTTCAGCGGTGGAGGCGTATTCAAACATCCAGTCGGGGGTACGGTGGGCGGAGACGACGCGTGCCTCATGGGGGATGCCGAGTTCTTTGAGTGTATTGACGGTGTGGGACATGGTCTCCCAGTCTGACTTGCTGCCCATGATGACGCCCACAAGGGGGTTGTCCATATGTGTCTCCTCGGGTTGCTTCGCCCGCGAGGAAAGTATAGCAGAGAGGGGAGGGGTGGTTTGGTAGGGGGTGATTCTCGGGGGCAATCCTTGTTTTCGGTCGGTATGCCATCCCCTAGCCCCTTCCCCGACTGCATCGGGACTGAGTACAGCCTGCTGGAAGGGGAAGAGAAAAGATTGCACCAATTCCCCCTCTAACTCCTCCTTTTCCACACGAGGAAAAGGGGGAGGACCAGATGAGATCCGGCTGGGCGAGTTATGATTGGCTAGCTGTGGCGTACAGCAGAAGGGCCGTTGACATTTCTCAACTACGCTCGAAATGACGTTGCTAGAAGGCCATGAAGCCGCGGCGGAGGGCGGCGAAGAGGTAGGTGGTGACAAAGGAGCGGTAAGGGAACCAGCGGCGGGAGAAGGCGTCTAGTTCTTTGGCGGAGAGGGCGCGACCTTTGAAATAGAAGTGGGAGACGACGCGCTGGAGGGCGAGGTCTCCGGCGGGGAAGGCGTCGGGGCGGCCCAGGGCGCGGATCATGAGCCAGTGGACGGTCCATGGGCCGACGCCTCGCAGGGAGAGGAGGGTCTGGCTGATGGCGTCGTCGTCGAGGTAGCGGAGGCCTTCCAGGTCGAGGGCGCCAGTGTGGGCAGCGGTGGCGACATCGAGGATATATTCGGCCTTGCGGGCGCTGAGCTTGAGGTTTCGCAGGCGGTCAAAGCCGCCGTCGACGATGGCGGATGGAGAGGGGAAGGCGTAGTAGAGGTGGCCGTCTAGGGATAGCCGCCGGCCGTAGGTTTCCAGGAGGAGGCCTCGGATGAGGCGGGCGACAGTGGAGGCGATTTGCTGGGCGGTGACGGCGTGGACAAAGGCCTCGAAGACGGTTAGGGTGCGGGCCATGTGGAGGCCATAGAGTTTTTGGGTTAAAGGGGCGAGGATGGGATCTTTGGCGGCCATCTTGTAGAAGCCGTTTAGGGAGGGGTCGGCGCCGAGAATCCATTGGATGATTTGACTGACGCGGCGGATGTCGGCTTTGGTGACGCATTCAGCCTGGATGGTGAGGTGGAGTTGGGGATTGTCGGTAGCGCCGGAGGAGCGGACGGTGGCGAGGAAGAGTTTGCCGTCGATGTCTAGGAGTCGCTGGTAGGCGCCGTCGTGGAACACATCGGCGGTAAGGGCGCCCTGGAAGGAGGCGAGGTGGCCCAGGGTCAATTCGAAGTTATATGGAGGGAGTGGGGTTAGCGTAAGAGAATGCGACTGCATGGCGGCTAGATTAAAGCATGGGTAGTGGGATGGGAGGGAAGGGATGAATGGGAAGGGCGAGCGACCTCGCCCCTACATAAGTAGTGGAATCGTCCTAGTAGGAGGCGAGATCTGGTGGCAGACAGAACAGATCCTTCGACCACGCCTGAGTACAGGCTTCGCTCAGGATGACAAGTTGAGGGGGATGGAGCCGAGGGTGCGGTAGATGGGGCCTTGGGGCGTGAGGGTGCTGTGGATGTAGATGAGTTCCTTGGCTGTCCAGGATAGATTGCCGAGGCTAGGTTCTGATTCTATGAGGGGTTCGATGAGGGAGCGGGATTGAGGTGGGATGGAGTCTCGGAGGCGGCCTATGGTGATGTGGGGGTTGAAGCCGCGGGGGTCGGAGGGGTAGCCGAGGGGAGAGACGTGGGACTCGAGGGTAGATTGGGTGTGTTGGAGGGTGGGGAGGTCGCCTTCGACGCCGACCCAGAGGACTCGAGGGCTGCGGAGGTTGGGGAAGGCGCCGAGGCGGGTTAAGAAGAGGGGAAAGGGCTGGGTGCTGCGGAGGGCTTGTTTGGAGGCGGTGAGGATGCGCTCAACATCGGAGGGGCGGGTCTCGGGCATGAATTTTAGGGTGAGGTGGATAGTATCGAGGTTGACCCATCGGACGGAGTTGAGGCCGGCGGATTTAAGCCTGGCGATGAGAGAGGCCAGGGCCGCCTTGGCGCCTGGGGGTAAGTCGACGGCTAGGAAGGTACGGAGGGTGGCGTCCATGTCAGCTTCAACTGGTCGCGGAGGGTTTTTAGCTGCTTATACCAATTGACGAGGGTGTCAAGGGAGAACTGGGCGTTGGTGGGGCTGGGATTAGGGACGACGAAGACGGTGGACTGGCCGATGGAGGCGGGCTGGAGGCCAAGGGTGGCTTTGGCCTTGGAGTTTTCAGCGTAGAGGAGGTAGCCGTTGCAGGCCATGAGGCCGTGGAAGCAGACGATCATGGGCCGGGATTGGAGTAGCTTCTGTTTGAGGATGGGGGCCCACTGCCGGAAGTCCTGGGGGGTGAGGGCGCTGGCCTGGCTGCTGGGGCGCTTGACGACGTCGGTGAAGCCGATGCCGTAGGCAGGCAGGGTATGGTCCTGGTCGCTGGAGAGGGGGACAGGCACGAGGCCGGAGCGGTTGAAGGCGGGCCAAAATCGATTGCGGGGGTTGGCGAAGTAGTGGCCGCGCTGGACGGAGATTTGGGAAGGGTTGATGCCGACGAGGACGATGTCCAGGCCGGGTTGCAGATAGTCGGGCAGGGTGTTCATGGATGGCGAGGGGAAGCGGCTAGGCCTTGTTGGCTTTGAGGACTTTGGAGAGGATGGCATGAAGAGCGTCCAAATCGGAATTGGAGAGGTGGCGAGTGAAGTGGTTACGGATACCGCGGAGATGGAGGGTGGCGCAGTTCTTCTGGACCTGGAGGCCGAGGGGGGTAATGACGGCGAAGGAGCCGCGCCGATCTTCAGGGCAGTCCTCTCGGCGGACCTGACCGTGAGCTTCCATGCGGTCGATGAGGCGTGTGAGGCCGCTGCGAGTGAGGACGACGTGACGAGCGAGGGTCTGCATACGGAGGCGGCCACCGGGGGCGTTTTTGAGGTGGAGGAGGACGTCATACCAGGTGAGAGGTGTGCCCTGGAGGTCCTCCATTTCGCGCTCCAGCTTTCTGACGACGAGGGCATGGGTCTGAAGGAAGGTCTGCCAGGCGGAGAGGCGTCGGTTGGGTTTTTTGGCAGGCATGGGATGAGTTTAGAGGAATATAGTTGAGGGTGCAATAATTAAATAAGGGAGGGATCATTTTGCAGCAGGCAGGTCTTTGAAGAGATGTTTGAGGGCCTGGTCTTGCAGCGCCCACATTTTCTTTTTTTGGGTGGGGGTCTGATGGTCGTGGCCGAGGAGGTGGAGGATGCCGTGGATGGTGAGGAGGGCGAGTTCTCGTTCTATGGGGTGGCGGGCGCGGTTGGCTTGTCTCTGGGCTTGAGAGAGGGAGATGACGACTTCGCCGAGGGGGGGAGGTCCCTCGTCGGGGAGAAGGGGGAAAGTAGGGTCGGGGGTTGGGGTAGGGGTGGTGTCCCCCTGCCAGGGGCCGGAGTGAGTAGGGGAGAAGGAGAGGACGTCGGTGACTTTGTCTTCGCCGCGGAAGTCGCGGTTGAGGCGACGGATGGTGGCGTCGTCGACGACGGCGATGGAGAGGGAGGTGGGGTCAGGGTGGGCGAGGTGAAGGGCGGCGCGGGCGGTGCGGCGGAGGAGGGGACGGAGGGCGGGAGGGGAGGAGAGGGAGATGACTAGGCGTGCTGGCATTTAAGAGCTACGCTCCCGCTTAGGAGATGCCGGCGATTTGCTGGCCGATGGCGCTGGCGGGGACGAAGTGTTTGCTGAGGATGAGGTTCTGGCCCTGGTAGAAGGAGCCGATTTGTAGGCCGTAGAGTTTTTTGGGGCGGGCGGCCATTTTTTCGAAGCGGAGTTTGCAAACTTTTTGGCCGTGCTCGATCATGAAGGCGACGTCGCGGGCGCGCACTTCCATGACTGCTTTGGTGCCCTGGGGCTTGTCCTTGGGGTAGACGCCGAAACCTGGGTCGAAGAAGCCGGCATAGTGGGTGCGGAGCTCGCCGCTGGTGGGTTCATAAGCGGCCATTTCAGCGGCGTAGCCGGGGGGGATGCGGACTTTTTCGGAGGAGATAAGGAGGTAGAAGACTTCGGGTTCGAGAATTAGCTTGCCGGCGCGGTCGGGCTTGATTTCATCCCAGTAGTCCTCGGGCCGGTATTTAGTCCGGGCGCTTAAGTCGAGGAGGGAGGCGTGGGCGCGGGCTTTGTAGCCGACGGTGGCGGCAGCGGGCGAGCCTTTGAGGTCAACGCTGAGGAGGATGCCGTCGCTGTTGATGGCCTGGTGGGCCTCGAGGTCGAGGGGCTTAGAGTCGTCATAGAGAAGGGATTCGGAGGCGGGCTCGCGGAGGATTTTTTGGGGCGTGACGTTGGGGTTGCCCTGGATGAAGCGGATCTGGTTTAGGGAAAGTCCGCTTTTGACCTTGATGGTGAAGGTGCGGGATACGAGCTCTAAAAACAGGCGACCGTGGTAGCCTTCTTTAATTTCGTCGAACTGATGGCCGTGGTCGGTGATGACGCGGGTGAAGATGTCCAGCCTGCCGGTGGAGCTTTTGGGGTTGGCGCGGGCTTTGAGGCAGTCGGGGAGGGCTAGTTCTTCCATGAGGGGGATTAGATAGGCCTGGTCTTTATGGAGGATGGCGCCTTCAGGCTGGTCGAGGCGGATTTGGCCCATAGAGAGGTGTCGCAGCTTGGAGGTGACGGATTCGGCGCCGGGGATGAAGCTGCACTGGAGGAGGTGGGCGACTTCGCCGAGGCGGAGGTCAAGGCTGGCGGGCTGGATATTTTCGGGCGGGATGGGAGGGAGGGCGCCGTGGGGTCGGACGTGGCCGTGGGTGATGGCGTCGTCGATGAAATGGGCGGGCCAGACGCCTGTGGTCTTGGGGGATGGAGTGGTCATTTGGGTGAAAGGATAGCGGGGGAGCAAGCGGATGTCTATGATAACGGAGAGGAAGTTTTTTTATCCGTATATGGGCAATAAAGAGGCAGATCTGTGCCCGATGTGTCGCTGGCATTTGGCCTTGTCGGACTGATAATAGCGGTCGCTGCGCTGGCTTCGCGGGTGGTGGACCGCTGGCATATCTCGATTCCTTTGTTGTTTTTGGTCCTGGGGTTGCTGCTGGGACGACCGGTCTTCGGGGTCATAGACCTTACGCCTGAGAACAGGCTGCTAGAGGTAGTGGCGACCCTGAGCCTGGCGCTGGTGCTGTTCCTGGATGCGGTGAAGCTGAACATTCGTGAGTTAGGCAGGCGCTGGGTGGTGCCATTCCTGGTCCTGGTGCCGGGGACGGCACTGGTTATGGCCTTGGGCGCGCTTCCGCTGGGGCTAATGCTAGGGTTGTCATGGACAGTCGCGTTCATTGGCGGCGCGGCTATTGCTTCCACTGACCCTGTGGTGCTTCGAGATATCCTAAGAGACTCGCGCCTTCCGCGGTCGATCAGGCAGACCCTTCAGATAGAAGCGGGGTTAAATGATATAATAGTGCTGCCGGTGATTCTTATACTCATCGCGGTCGCTGGGAGCCATTTCGACGACGCGGGCGAATGGAGCGCTTTTCTGGCGAAGACCCCGGTCGTGGGTCCGGTAATTGGACTTGCGATTGGAGGGGTAGGCTCCTGGCTGATTTCCCAGGCTGACACGCGACTGAGTATTCGGCGGGAGCATCAGGCTTTGTACGGGTTGGGTATGGTGCTGGCGGCGTACTCGGCGGCGACTGCGGCGGGCGGGGATGGGTTTCTGGCGGCCTTTGCCGCCGGCCTAGGGGTAGTGGTCTTCGGCCAGAAGCTGTGCGACTGCTTTCTAGAATACGGAGAAACGACCTCTGAGATGGCGATGCTTTTCGCGTTCTTGCTTTTTGGGGCCGTTCTATCTGGCATCCTTGGCAGGGTGAACCCCCTGGAAGGCATAGCCCTGGCAGCAATCGTTATTGTTGCTGTTCGGCCTGCTGTACTGACGGCCTTACTTTCTAAAGCTAGGATGAGCCAGGCGGCAAAGGCGTTCATAGTCTGGTTTGGGCCTAGGGGACTAAGCACTTTGCTGTTGGCCTTGCTGGCGGTGCAAGCCGGGCTGCCCGAGGGGGAACTGCTGCTGTCTGCCGTGGGGTTTGTGGTAATAACTTCGGTGGCGTTACACGGAGCGACGGCGGCGCCGGCGGCCGCGATGTACGCGCGAAAGGTGGCATCGGAGACGCTCGAAGAGGAACGGGAGAGCACCGCGGCGGGGCTGTTCGCGCCAGGTACGGAGACGGTATCACGAATAAAATCCAAGGAGCTTCACGCGTTACTTAGCCAGCCTTTGGCGCCGATAGTGCTGGACGTCCGCTCTCGGTCCAGCTACGAGGCGGACGGGAGTCAGATTCCTGGAAGCATTCGTGTGGAGCCGGACAGGATATCTGAATGGGCGGCGGGCCGGCCCAAGGACCGACTCATAGTCACTTACTGCACTTGAAGAAACGAGGCGACGAGCGCCCGTGCGGCGCAGGAGCTACAGGCGATGGGCTTCAACGTGGCGGCGCTGGAGGGCGGGCTTGCTGAGTGGCGCAGCATGTCGTTGCCTGTTGTGCCTGTGGCTACAGCCGTTAAATGAGGGGCAGCGGTCAGGGCTGTTTATTCCTGAATTGACACCCTAATCGGCCTCCAATACAATGGCCTCACGCTCGGTTAGTGCGTAAAAAGGCCGGTTTTGAAGGCGAAGGATTTAATGATAACCCTTCCGCCAGAACCCCGACCCCCCTCTCTAACTCTCCCCCTCAAGGGGGTAGAGAACCTAATGGGAAGCCCAGTGGGAGGTATGGTCTAGCCTGGCGGACGGAGCGTGGAGCTAGGGCTTCAACCTCACTTTAATCCTCTCACATCAAGGGAGAGGAAGAAAAGGGGATCTCTCGTCTCGCCAAGGCGAGTCTTCGAGCTTGGCCCTTCCTTCGCAAGAAATGAGGGAAGGGACATTAGAGAGGAGAAATGAGTTGCCGCAGCATGATGTAGTTGTAGTTGGGGGTGGAATGGCGGGGATGAGGGCCGCGCTGGCGGCGAAGGCCGCGGGGGCGGAAGTGGCGATGGTTTCCAAGCAACATCCGATGCGCAGCATGTCGTCGGGAGTGCATGGGGGGATAAACGCGGCACTGAAGAAGGGGGACTCGTGGGAGGGGCACGCGCAGGACACGATTTTAGTGGGGGCGTATTTGAATGACCAGGATGCGGTGGAGGCGCTATGCAAGGACGCGCCGGGGGATGTCATTGCGCTGGAACACATGGGCGTGGTGTTCAGCCGGAACGGGGAGGGTCGGATAGACCTAGCCGCGCTGCCTGGGTCTGGGAAGGCGAGGACGGCGTACGCGGGTGACACGACGGGGCATATTATCCAGCAGGTTTTATTTGAACAGATATTGAGGCACCAGATACCGGTGTATGAGGAGTGGTTCGTCGAGGCGCTGGTAGTGGAGGAGGGGGTGTGCAGGGGGGTGGCAGCCAGGGATACGAAGAGCGGGAAGCTGGAGGCGTTCACATCTAAGGCGACGATACTGGCGACGGGGGGCTTCGGGAGGGTGTACGCGCCCAGCACGGCGTCGCTGCTGGCGACGGGGGACGGGGTGGTGCTGGCGTATAGAGCGGGGGCGGCGCTGCGGGACATGGAGATGGCGCAGTTCGCGCCGACGACGCTGAAGAGCCGAGGACTGCTGATTACTGACATGGCGCGAGCTTTGGGGGGGAAGCTGGCGGACAAGGGCGGGAATGAAGTCGTGAGGGCGGGAGCGACTCGGGATGCGGCATCGAGGGCGGCGGCGGAGGCGATATCGGCGGGCCGAGGAGAGAACGGGTATGTGTTTTTGGACCTCCGGGGAGTCGATAAAAAGGTATTGTCGGGCCGACTGCCGGAGACTCGAATGATGCTGAAGGACCTGGAGGGGCTGGACCCGTCGAAGGACTTGATACCGGTGAAGCCGGCGATGCACCGGCCCATCGGTGGGGTAAAGACGGATGCGCATGGGGCGACCAGTGTGGCAGGGCTATATGCGGCTGGAGAGTGCGCCAGCAACGGGGCGCATGGGGCGGGCCGGCTGGGAGGGAATTCGATTTTGGATAGCGTGGTGTTTGGTCGCCGGGCGGGGGAGTCGGCGGTGGGGCATGCGAAGGAGGAGAGAGGTGGAGCGCCGATGGTGGGAGACGTGATGAAGGGACTGGAGAGCAGCCTGGCGTCGGCCAGCGGAGATATTTTGCCGGGGGTAATAGCGCGGGAGCTGTCGTCGGTGATGAATGGGAAGGTGGGAATCAAGAGGGATGCATCGGGGCTGAAGGAGGCGTCGAAGGCGATAGAGGTGCTGAGGGAGAGGTATGGGCGGGCGGGGGCGAAGAACGCGGCGCAATATCGAGAAGTGGGGAATATGCTGGACTTGGCGTCAGCGATAGTGGCGTCGTCGTTGGCGAGGGGGGAGAGCCGGGGAAGCCACTATCGGTCGGACTTTCCGAATCGGGATGATAGAAACTGGCTGAAGCATACGGTGGTGAATTTTTCGTCGGAGGGGCCAAAGGTGGGGACTGAGGCGGTGAAGATTACGAAGTGGAAGCCAAAAGGGTAGGGGATTGGAGTAGAATGGAAGGGTTGGTTTGAAGACTTTTCGAGCGAGAGGTAAATAGGGACCAAAGGAAAGCCCTGGAGGGTGTGGTGGAGCCTGGCGGACGGAACGTAGTGCCAGGGTTACACCCTCATCCTGCACCTTCCACCATCAAGGGGGAAGGAGGAACCGGACGGCTGCATAGTGCTGAACTTGGTGGCTAGGTCATAGTGAGGCCAGATTCCTCGACTATGCTCGGAATGACATAATCGGAGTGAGTAATGGAAGTAAAGATTAAGGTGAAGCGGAGCAGCCCGTCGAGCAACGGGAAGGCGGCGTGGCAGGTGTATACGGTGGATATAGAGAAGGATGCGACGGTGCTGGACGCGCTGGCGAGAATTCGGGAGGAGATGGACCCGACGCTGGCTTTCGGCGGGGGGTGCCGCACGGGGATGTGCGGCGGCTGCACTATGGCTATCAATGGCGACGGGCGCATCGCATGCCGGTACACCGTTGGGAAGGGGCTGAAGGGGGCGGACGAGGAAGGGGAGGATGCGATATCGCTGGCGCCGATAAAGATGACCACGGCGGTGCGAGACCTTAGATATGACGAGGAGCTGTTCCACTGGTCGAAGCTGCGGGCAGTGGAGCCGTGGATTGAGCCGAAGGCTGCGCCGGCGGAGGGGGAGCATATCATGTCGGCGACGGAGGCCGGGGCGCTACAGGAGGCGATGGCTTGCACCAACTGCGGGCTGTGCGACCAGGGCTGTGTGGTCATCGCGGTGGACAAAACGTATTTGGGGCCGGCTGCGCTGGCGCACGGGTATCGAACGGTGTTCGACCCCCGGGACTCGCGGACCAAGGAGCGGCTGGAGAAGCTGAGCCTGAAGAAGGGCATATGGGATTGCGCGCACTGCTTTGAGGCGACGGAGCACTGCCCTCGTGGGGTGAGGCCGACGCACTACATATTCGACATGCATGACAAGGCCATGGAGCACAAGGCGGGGCCGTCGTACGTGCGAGGACATTATGGGAGCTTTGCCAGGTCGGTGAAGGCGCACGGGTGGCTAGACGAAGGGCGGCTGGCCTTGGAGACGGAGGGTTTGACGAACGTGCGTGGGCTGCTGAAGCTGCTACCGTTCGCGCTGAAGGCGGGAGCGAAGGGAAAGCGGCCAATGCCCTACGTGCTGCATCCGAAGCGGCCCGGTGCGGAGCATATCAGGCGGATTTTTGAGAAGGTGGAGGCGAAGCAGAAGAAGGAGAAGGGTGATGAGAAGGGGCATGGTTAGGCCTCTTTCGTGTGGGAGAACTGAACAGGTGGGAAGAAGGGGATGTCCCCCTGAACCTCCACCACGACCCCACTCTCTAACTCTCCCCCTCAAGGAGGGAGAGGACCAGACGGGAAGGCCGTGGAAGGTGTGGTATAGCCTGGCGGACGGAACGTAGTGCTAGTGTTTCACTCTCTCTTCTGTTCTCCCCTATCGAGGGAGAGAAGGTGAGAACATGAGTCGGCGGATGGCAACTGGCACTTTTCAATAAATGACAGCAAGGGTTTGAGAAGAAGGAGAAGAAGTAATGAAGTACGCGTTTTTTCCTGGCTGCGTGTCGCGGGGAGGGTGCCCGGAGCTATACCCATCGGCGGTGAAGGTGGCGGAGAGCCTGGGGTTCGAGCTGAAGGAGATGAAGGACGTGGGCTGCACGGGGGCGGGGGTGCTGAGCCGGGAGGTGTCTGACCCGATAAACGCGCGGACGCTGGCGAAGGCTGAGGCCAAGGGGTTGCCGATGATGACCATTTGCAGCACGTGCCAGGGGGTGCTGACGCAGGCCAACGCTCGATTGCAGGAGAAGGAATATCGAGACTATATCAACAAAGAGTTTTTGGCCGAGGAGGGACTGGAATATAAGGGGACGACGCAGGTGCGGCACATGCTGTGGTCGGTGGTAGAGGATTACGGCGTCGATAAGCTGAAGACGCTGGTGGTGAGGCCGCTGAACGGGCTGAAGGTGGCGCCCTTCTACGGATGCTATTTGATTCGACCGCCGGAACTGATGGTGCCCGGGGCCTTCAGGAAGACGCGTCGCAGCGCGCTGGAGAACATTATCGAGGCGCTGGGAGGCGAGGCGGTGAAGAGTTCGGGCCGGACGAAGTGCTGCGGGTTCCCGATATTGACGTCGAACGAAGAGAACTCGCTGGCTATGTGCGGCGACCACACACTGGACGCCAAGGGGAAGGGTGCGGAGGCGATGGTGACGCCATGTCCTCTGTGCCACCTGGAACTGGACGGGAAGCAGGCGGACGCGGCGGCGCACAAGGGCGAGAAGATCGACTTGCCTGTGTTGCATCTGCCGCAGTTGATAGGGCTGGCGCTGGGGTTTAGCCCCAAGGAGCTGAATATGCAGCGGCACCTGGTGTCGACGAAGCCGGTGGAGGCGAAGCTGGGGCTGGTGGAGATGAAGGTTTAGGGGGAATACCCACCCCGTAGATGGGTGGTTGGTCCCTACCGCCCAACACATCGGGGTAGCATAGGCTCTGTCGGTAGGAATCTAACCAGATTAACACTTGGCCGTTCCATTCGAGCGGGAACAGTTACTTCTTAAGCTTTTCCAGGAACTGCTTTCTGAGCTTGGCCACTTTGGGGGCAATTACTAGCTGGCAGTAGGGCTGGTAGGAGTTGGCGCGGTAGTAACCCTGGTGATAGGCCTCAGCCGGGTAGAAGATTTGGGAAGGCAGAAGCTGGGTGACGATGGGATTGGGCCAGAGTTTGACCTTAGTTAACTCGATGAAGGCTTGCTCGGCGGCCTTTTTTTGCGCGGGGTCGTGGTAGAAGATGGCGGAGCGGTACTGGGTACCCACGTCGCCGCCTTGACGGTTGAGGGTGGTAGGGTCGTGGATGGTGAAGAAGACGTTCAGTAGGTCTTTATAAGAGACGACGGTTGGGTCGAAGGTGATCTGGACGGCTTCGGCGTGGCCTGTCGTGCCTGAGCAGACCTGACTGTAGGTGGGGTTGGGAACGTGGCCGCCGGAGTAGCCGGAGACGACTTTATTGACGCCTGCGAGCTGCTCAAAGACGGCTTCGAGGCACCAGAAGCAGCCGCCTGCGAGGGTTGCGGTCTCCGATTTTCCTGCCATTGAGTTCACCCATTACTACAGTGAAACTGAGGACGCTCTAACTTTACCACCAATTTGGGTCAAGCGTCGCTCTCAAAGGAGAGAAAGTTAGATGACGAAAATCATGTTTGGGCACTAAGAATCCAGTGTATAATCCCCGCCGAAGATGGATGGAGGAGCGTCGCCATGCCTAAATACTGGCTGTTCAAATCGGAGCCGAACGCGTATTCATATGACGATTTGGTGAAGGATGGGGTGGCGGAGTGGGACGGGGTGAGGAATTTTCAGGCTCGTAATACGCTGCGGGATGATATCAAGAAAGGGGACAAGGTGCTGTTTTATCACAGTAGCGTAGACCCGCTGTCGATTGTGGGGACGGCGGTGGTGACTCGGGAGGGGTACCCGGACCACACGGCGTGGGACTCGAAGTCAGACCATCCGGACCCGAAGAGCACGAAATCGAACCCCATATGGTATATGGTCGATATAAAGGCGGAGAAGCGGTTCAAGTCGCCGGTGACGGTGGAGATGATGAGATCGTCGGCGGCGCTGAAGAATATGGTGGTGCTGAAGCGGGGAATGAGGCTGTCGGTGCAGCCGGTGACGAAGGAGGAGTTTGAGGCGGTGGTGAGGATGGGAGGGTAGGGGGAGGTAGCGTCCGCTTTGTCTTTTCTCCACAAGAAGGGGTAGAGGGCATTGGCTTCAATGCGGCCTGCTTGACCGATGATGGAAGCAAGGCATCAGTCCGAACAGATTCCTCGACTATGTCCCGATGAGTACATCGGCACTCCACTCGGAATGACAAATCGTTAGCATTTTAGTAATAAACGAGCAGTGGCAACGGACGGTACGTTGAGGCTTCTCGAACCCTCGGCGAAGGACTCTCTGTGACTGTGGGCGTTAAACTTTTGGAATGGTTGCGGCGGCACGTTCGTCGCGGGCGGGTTTGTTGGTGATGAGGGGACCCGGGGTCTCGGCGGGTTCGGGGAGGTCATCGATGCGGCGGAGAGGGCGTCGGAAGGCGGGCATGAGGAGGCCGAGGAGGGCTAGGAGGCCGAGGACGACAGCGGCGTTGAGGGCGAGGGCGGTGGTGACGCCCAGGGCGCCGGCGAGGGCGCCGATTTCCAGCCCGCCGACGTTGTTGCCCAGACCGACAGCAAGTTGCTGAGCGCCGAGGACCCGGCTGTGCATGCTGGCGGGGCTGGCCATCAGCATTATGCCGCTTTGCATCGTCGAGAAGCCGACCTGGGTGAAGCCGAGGCCGAAGAGGAAGGCGAAGGATAAGGCGAAGAAGGGGGAGATGGCGAAGCCGAGGAGAAAGGCGCAGACGCCTATGGAGCCGAAGAGGAAGAGGAGGCCATGACGCTTGATTCGACCGCCGAAGGCGCCGAAGGCGAGGCCGCCGAGGATGGTGCCGAGGCCGTCGGCGGAGGCGAGGAGGCCCATGAGGCCGGGGCCTACGTGGAGGTGTTCCTGGGCAACGACGGGCACGAGGATTTGGTACTGGAAGATGACGTTCATGGGCACTGTAACGGCCAGGACGGCGGCGATGGCGGGGGTGGAGAAGGCGAATTTAAGGCCCTCGGTGATGCTGGCGAGGACGGGGCGTTTGGGGAGGGTGGAGGGGGGGTCGTCGAGTCGAAGGCGTAGCACCAGGGTAAGAGAGGTGAGGTGGAGGAGGGTGAGGGCGGAGTAGGCGGAGACGGCGGTGTTGGTGACCTGGAGGAGGATGCCGATGGTGAGGGGACCGATGATTCGTCCGATGCTGAAGCCGATGTTGTCCAGAGAGAGGGCCTGGATGAGGTTCTTTGAGCCGACGACGTGGAAGGTGAGGGCACGACGGCTGGTGTTGTCGAAGGAGCGGGAGCCGCCACGAAGGACTGCACCTACGAAGAGGTGCCAGGGCTGAATCGCCTCAGAGGCGAGGAGAGCGAGGATGGAGGAGGTGACGAGGACGTTGAGGAAGAGGGAGGCGAGGACGACCTTTCGTCGGTCAACGCGGTCGCCGACGGCGCCGGCGAAGAGGCTGAGGGCGAACATGGAGCCGGTGCGGCAGAGGCCGGCGAGGGCCACCTGCCAGGGGGAGCCGGTGAGCTGGAGGACAAGCCAGCCGAGGACGAGGATTTCCGACATTTCGGCAGTGGCGGAGCTGACGCCGGTGGACCACAGGAGCCGGAACCTGGGGTTTCGCAAGACCGCAGGGAGGGCGGCGCGGGGTCTCATGGGCGGGCTGATGGAAGGTTGTTGAGGAGGGAGATGTGGGGCATAAAAACGACGGCTCATTGTATGCCAAAGACGAGGAGATACCAAGGGGAGGACGGAGGACGTTTTAGCGTTTCGGAGCCGTCGAAGAGAGAGATGATTCACGTTTATGCGAAATCTGACGGGTTTGTCAGTCCATTTGGATATATGTTGAATAGTCTTTTAGTGGTAGGAACTGCTAGGGAGGGCCTGTTTTAATGAAATAAGCAGCGCTCGGTCCCGACGCAAAGGTTGGGATGGGAAGACAGGCGGATGGCTGGGTAACGATGGAGATACCGAGCCTTTGTAAACCACCTATCTATGGGCGGTGGGCAGACCGGCTGAGCGCTGCCCGCTATAAGACATCTGCGGAGAGCAGGCTAGAGGTCCCTCAATGACCAATGGGTGTTCATGAAATTAAGGGCCAGGCCCACCAAAGCAGTTATCACAGTTTTTACCTACGTGACGATCCAAAGCCACCTAGTTTTCGGCGTTGCGCATTGTCAGAAGGCATGAAAGAAAGAGGTGAAAAATGGTAAGAACGCCACACAGACATGACCGAGATGTCGATCACGAGCACGACGACTTGACGCATGACCATCCGCAGACTCGGCGCACGGCGACGAGGTACGATGACAGGCCGGTAGTGGACAGGCACGTCGGTGAGCAGGAAGTAGAGAGCCACCGTTCCGTGAGCTGGATGCCGTGGAGCCCGGCGCAGATGATAGCGCTTACTGGCGGTGTGGCCTTCATGGTCCTGGGTGCGCTGGCGGTGATCCGAGGCGGGTTTGACGATATCCAGGCGCACACATCGGTCTGGACATTCCACCATACTACGCTTATGGGGCTGATAACTATAGGCTTTGGAGGGCTGTTGGCCCTAGGCGGAATGGCACCCAACCTGAGCCGAGCTATGATGGTCTTCCTAGGTGTCGTGGCTCTGGCATTTGGCCTCATAGTGGTGATAGAGCCTGCCGCAGAATTTCACGAATGGCTGGGCGTACATGACAGGAACGGCTGGCTGTACATGATAATCGGCGGGTCGATGCTGCTATTGGGGCTGATAGCGCCGGTGCTGTTTGGATCGCAGGATGTCCATAGCCGTCGCTCCGCAACCAGGTATTAGCCATTAGGGGTTGCGTTGAAATTGCAGGGAGAGACGCATCATGCGTCTCTCCCTGTGTCTCACAAAGCCTGGGATGGGACGGAAGCGTGGAGAGGCTATAGGGGATGTCTATCCATTCGGACGGACGAGAATACTTTTTGAGCATCACCAGTTAGTAACTCTTCCCGCTTAGGATAAAGATAGAGAGCGATTTACAGTCGCGACGCGGGCATCGTCAAGACGTTGTATTAAGCGGATATAGAAGGAATTGGACCTGCGGTCTTGGGGAGAGTGGATGGCGTTGGGAGGAACAGGCCGCAGAGATTGAAAGACTCGCAATGATTTCATGGCTGGCTTGAGCTATTTGAGGAGCGTTCTATGGCGACCACAGCGGCTGAAGTCCTAATCGACAGGCTTTATGACTGGGGAGTGGATGTTATTTTCGGGATGCCTGGGGACGGGATAAATGGGATTATGGAGGCGCTGCGGACTCACGAGGACAGGATTAAGTTCATTCAGGTCAGGCATGAGGAGTCGGCGGCGTTTATGGCGTGCGGGTATGCCAAGTTCACGGGGAAGATAGGCGTGTGCCTGGCGACATCCGGCCCGGGTGGGATACATCTGCTGAACGGGCTGTACGACGCGAAGCTGGACAGACAGCCGGTGCTGGCGCTGACAGGTATGCCGTTTCACGACTTGCTAGGGACACACACGCAACAGGACGTGGAGCTGGATAAGCTATTTTCCGACGTGGCGCAGCACAGCCAGAGGATTATGGGGCCGTCCCACGTGGAGAACGTTGTGGACTTGGCGTGCCGCACGTCGCTGAGTTACAGGACGGTGAGCCATATAGCGTTTCCGGTGGATATACAGGAGATGGAATATCCCGGGGAACGCTCCAAACGGAACGTGCCGAACCATACGTCACAGGAGTGGGCAGAAGGGGCGGGGATGGCGTCCAGGGAGGACCTGCTGCGGGCCGCCGATATATTGAATTCGGGAAAGCGGGTGGCGATCCTGGCGGGGGCTGGCGCGTTACACGCCACGGACGAACTGGAGGCCGCGGCGGAGAAGCTGGAGGCGCCGATTATCAAGGGGCTGCTGGGGAAAGCGTGTGTGCCGGACGACAGCCCGTACACCACAGGACAGATAGGACTGCTGGGCACCAGGCCGTCGCAGGAGGTGATGGAGCAGTGCGACACGCTGCTAATCGTGGGCAGCACGTTCCCATATATCGAGTTTTATCCAAAGCCCGGACAGGCGCGGGGTGTACAGATTGAGCTGGACCCGGCGCGGGTGGGGCTGCGTTACCCGGTGGAGGCGGGCCTGGTGGGGGACAGCCGTCGCACGCTGCGGGCGCTGCTGCCAATGCTGGAGAAAAAGGATGACAAGGGTTTTCTTCATAAGGCGCAGCAGGGGATGGACCGCTGGTGGGAGCTGGTGAAGGGCCAGGGCACTCGCGACGATAAGCCGATGAAGCCGCAGGTGGCGGCGTGGGAGCTGGGGATGCGCTTAAGGGACGACGCGATAGTTTCTTCCGACAGCGGGACGATAGCGGTGTGGTGGGCGCGGCATATTCCGGCTCGAAGGGGGCAGATGTTTTCGCTGTCCGGCACGCTGGCGTCCATGGGGAACGGGCTGCCTTACGCTATCGCGGCGCAGGTGGCGTACCCGAACCGGCAGTGCGTGGCGTTTGTGGGCGATGGGGGATTTTCTATGCTGATGGCGGACTTTGCCACGTGCGTAAAGTACAACTTGCCGGTAAAGGTTGTGGTGATCAAGAACAATACGCTGGGGATGATTAAGTGGGAGCAGATGGTGTTCCTGGGGAACCCGGAGTATGGATGCGAGCTGCAGCCAATCGATTTTGTGAAGTTCGCGGAGGCGTGCGGCGGGAGAGGGTTCAGGATAGAGGACCCGAGGGAGTGCGGGTCGGTGATGGAGGAGGCGCTGGAGTGCGAGGGGCCGGCGCTGATTGAGGCGGTGGTGGACCCCTTTGAGCCGCCGATGCCGCCGAAGGCGACGCTGGAGCAGGTGACGAACTTCGCGAAGTCGCTAATAAGGGGGGAGCCAAACAGAGAGAAGATAGCGCTGACGGCGATATCAAGCAAGGTGCGGCAGCTTATCTGAGTAGATTAACCGTGTTTTTATGGAGAACACGGTGGAACGATAGGCTAGCCCGGAAGGGCAGGGCCTAATGGATAGAGAAGGTTGCGAAGGGCCGGCGTAAGGCCGGTATCACACCATAGGAGGTCACCGTGAGAGAACAAGAGATGAATCAGGGCCAGGGAGGCATGAACCAGTGGAAATGCGAGAAGTGCGGCGCGAGCTTCACAAATCAGGAAGAGCTCGACAAGCACAATAGCATCCACGTGGAGGAGGAGGAGACCAGTAAGGCGGGAGCCGGAGGAACGGGCGGCGCACGCGGCGAGATGGAGGGCGGCGGCAATAGGGAGATGAGCTAGACCCAGGCCGCGAGCCGGCTAGAATTGGGCTGAATACCTATAGGCCCCTTCCTTGGCCTTTACCGGCAGAGGAAGGGGCTTTTTCTTTTTATGCACGCCTGTTTTGATGAGATGTTACCTTGTGAAGCGGTATGGGATACCATTCCCTGGCCCCTTTCCCGACTACATCGGGACTGAGTACAGCCTGCTGGAAGGGGAAGAGAAAATAAGATCACCTCATCATCCCCCTTCGACAAGCTCAGGGCAGGCCCTGTGTAAGGAGAAGAGGGGGGGGGGGACCTGAGGTAGATACTCAGCTCGCTCCGAGAATGAGGTGCGGCCAAGCTCTAGGGAGGTACCTGAAGTGGCGATAGGGTTGCGTGCGCCGAGAGAATTCGAGAGCGGGGGATGGAACGCGCTGACCGCTCAAGGAAGGCGGTTAAGGATGTGGTCGGCGGTGCGGAGGGCTAGGGCTTCTATGGTGAGGCTGGGGTTGAGGGCGCCGGCGGTGACGAAGACGCTGCCGTCGCAGATGAAGAGGTTTCTCACGTCGTGGGAGCGGCAGAAGGGGTCGACGACGGAGGTGTTGGGGTCCATGCCCATACGGCAGGTGCCGAGGAGATGGCCGGAGCCGGTGGTGTGGAGGATTTCATCGGCTCCGCCGGCGCGCAGGACTTCCTCGCCGTGGCGGGCGGCGGCTTGGAGCATTTTATTGTCGTTATCGTCGTAGCTCATGGTCACGTGAGCCACGGGCACGCCGTTTTTGTCCGTCTCGCGGGCCAGGGTGACACGGTTGTCCTGGCGGGGGAGCATTTCGTTCATGGTGACAAGGGAGGTCCAGTGGGTGTAGTGGTCCATAACATCGAACATCTTTTTGCCCCAGAGGTCGGGCCTGCCGGTGAGGAGGGTGGCGATGAAGTCGATGGGGAAGTGGGCGTTGCGGACCATAGAGTAGCCGCCGGTAAAGTCGCGGCCCTTTTGGGTGCCGTAAGGGTCTTGCGAGATGATGCCGACAAGTGGGGTTATGAAGTGGTCCATGGGCCCTGGGAAGCGGCCATAGACCTCAGTCTGGGGGTGAACCATGAGGTTGCGACCGACCTGGCCGCTGCGGTTGCAGAGGCCGTCGGGGCACTGTCCGGTGGCGGAGTTGAGGAGTAATCGGGGAGTTTCGATGGAGTAGCAACTTACGATGATGATTTTGGCCTGCTGCTCGGCCTCTCGTCCCTCGTGGAGGTAGGTGACGCTTTTGGCGTGGCCGTTGTCGTCGACGTTGATGCGGAGGGCGAAAGAGTTATCGCGGACTTCAGCGCCAGCGCGGACGGCGGCGGGGATCCAGGTGACGAGGGCAGTGCTCTGGGCGTCGCTCTTGCAGCCGTTGACGCAGAAGCCGTAGTACATGCAGGGGCTACGGCCATCTTTTGTGCCTGTGAGTATGGCGTGGGGTGACATAGTCCATCGCATGCCGAGCTTTTCGAAGCCGCGAGCGATGACCTCATCGCCGGCGGAGAGGGGGAGTTCGCCGTGAGGGTATGGGCCGTGGAAGCCGCCCCAAGGGAAGTGGTGGGGGCCAAAGACGCTGAGGAACTCTTCAGCTTTTCGATAGTAGGGGGAGAGGTCGTCGTAGGTGAGGGGCCAGTCGGGGCCGCTGCCCTGCATAGAGCCTCGGAGGAAGTCCTGGGGGTGGAGGCGGAGCTTGATGGAGGTAAAGTGGATCGTGCTGCCGCCGACGGCACGGCCGGTGTTGATTCGGCCCAGGCTGATGGGGTGGTTGCCGCCGCTTATTCGGAGGTCGTCCCAGTCAATCTTGCCGAGCATGGCGAGCTCGTCGTTGACGAAGTCTTGCTGGGTGTCGAGCCAGGGGCCGGCTTCTAAGACAACGACAGACATGCCGCCTTCGGCGAGGGTTTTGGCGAGAGTACTGCCAGCGGCGCCGGCGCCGACGATGCAGACGTCCACGGGGCCGGTGTGATGTTTCATGATGTCGCGGGAGGGTTTCATGGGGGCTCCTCCTGGCTTCTAAAAAGAGGCCTTTGTTTTAAGCGGGGCGAATTAGTGGGGGGCTGGTACCCTACCGCCCCGATTATCATGCGGGGTCTCGCGATTGATATAGGTAAATAGAGGTGCTCGACACACTGAAGTGTGCGGCATAGGTCTTATTGGCGGCTTTGTAGCGTACGGTGTTATGAAGGTCTGGATGAGGTGTTAGGGGGATGGAAGTCATGTTCTCGCTTAGTTTTAGAATTTGTCCCAGCCGGGTTGGCGGCGGTGGCGTTGTTTTGTCTGCCCGGCAGTGAGCCAGAGGTAGCCTTCAGGGTAGGCGGGGCCGGGGAAGCCGATGCGCATCCAGGCTTTGGGGTGGGCGAAGTATCCCATGAGGGCTTTGGCATATAACCGGAGGAAGAAGGCGCTGCTGGGGATGCGCTGCCAGACCTGGCCTTCCGCATGGCCTTTCTGGATGGAGCGTAGGACTTCATCTTGCTGGTCTAGTGAGAGTTGGAGGAAGGGCTTGCTGAATTTGGCCTGGGCGGTCTGGCTTATGCCCTGGAGGCCTTGATGGAAGAGTTCTGGTTCGTCGGGCATGTCGGGCTGGCGGTCGCCGCGGCCCAGGGGCTTGCCGACAGCCCAGTCGAGGAAGCCGACGAGGTCGATGCCTTCGTCTTGGGGGATGAGGCGCTGGAGGATGGCGGCAAGGGTGGTGGCTTCGTCATCAGAAAACTGCTCAAGGCGAGGGCGTGAATAGTTGGTCTTGAGGCGATTTTCGATGACTTGCCGCTCGACGCCGTCCCATCGTTGCATCAGCTTTTGGTATTCGTCTGGGGAGTAGCGGGTGGGCATGGCGTCGTCTATTAAGGAGTGCCTGCGATGTCGTCCCAATAATAGACCAGGAGGGCGAGACCGCTGAGGGTGGCGTACATCATAGGCATAATGAAAGGCGGGCCAGCCATGAGGTTGCGGAGGTTGACGCCGCCTATGTAGGAGGCCACGCCTCGGATGTGCAGCATAGCTCCCATGAGGCCTTCAACGACGCCGATGCTAAACATAATAACGTAGATGATTTCAATGACGTCTCCCTGGACAATGCCCATGAGGACGGCGATGGCGATGAGGAGGGGGGGGTGTAGAGGACTGGCCCCCACATGAAGCGGCTTCGGAAGGCGCCTCGCCAGTGGAAGAGGGTGAGCTGGGTCCCGACCATGAGGTAGGCGGCGGCGGTGAAAAAGTAGAGGAATCGTCCCAGGGGCCATCCATCCCAGGCATCCACTGCCACTACACCTCCGAAATCCTTAATTCTATGGCGGCCCAGTTGTGAGGGAAGTGCAATTATGAGAAAGGAGTAGGCGGGAAATTGGGAGGGGCTAGTAACGGGAAGTTAGGGAGAGGCGACCTCGCCCCTACGTTACCAGACGGGTTGTGGTGAGGGATGGCAGAAGCTAGGTTCTAGGCATAACAGATTCTTCGACTGCGTCCGCCAGAGGCGGACTTCGCTCAGAATGACAATTCTGTTTTATTACTAGTGTCGGAATGGTTGACCAGCGTTTTGGGAAGGCACCGGTTGGCGGGATGGGGTGTTGTTAGCGGACGGCACGCTGAGGTTTCTCGACTACCCCATTCGGCTACGTCCGAGTACAGACTTCGCTCAGGGCTAAAGGCTCACCGAAATGACGTATATCCCAACCCCTATCCAGCCCCTAGTGGGGAAAGGGCTAGATTCCAGCTTCCGCTGGAATGACGGAGGACGGTGGAGGGCGGTTAAGAGAGGATGGCCTGGAAGGAGACGCCGAATTTGGACTTGTAGTCCACGATTCGGTTGAGTTTCCAGCCGCCCCATTTCTGGGGAGGGTCGCTAGCGGCCCCATGGAGTCTCAGGTCTTCGGAGGTCTCTTCGTCGGTGATGATGGCCATGCGGGAGCCTGGGGCGAAGAAGGGAAGGCGGTCGGAATGCCAGGTGTTTTTCTTAAGTAGGTAGCCGACGGAGCCGTCGATGAGGAAGATGCGGATGTCCTCGGTAGAGGGGATGGCATGGGGGTTGTGGGGGTCGGTGGGGGGAGCGAGGCCGACGATGGCGGGGGCGCCGCTGAGGGGGAGGAAGGACTGGGTGACGTTGAAGTGCTGCTCCAGGATGCTGAAGGTGAGGCCTTTGTAGGGGAGGAAGGCGGCGCTGATTCGGGTTTTTCCGCCCTGGAAGTCGACGGGGAAAGACCTGGGAGGGTTGTGGGGAGCGTCGCCGGGGTCGATGAGCTGGCCGAAGGGGGCGAAGGTGTCGCTGGTCATGCGCTCGACTTTTATTTGGAGGGTTTTGGGCATGAGGGCCTCCTATGGGAGGTGATGGGGGCAATTGTAGTGGGGAAAGGTTGGTATGGAAAGCCAGCCTTGGCTTTAAGTGGGGTGCCCTCATCACCCTTAGTCCCTCTTCTCCCGACTACGGGAGAAGAGGGAAAGAAAATAAGGATCACCTCATCACCCCCCTATCCCCCTCTTCTCCTTTGCAATTAGGAGAAGAGGGGGCACCAGAGGGGAACGGGATGCCATAAAAACCTCGCCGATAAAGACAGAACACTTATCGGGCTATCTTATAACAGCTATCCTAATAACAATCGTATGTGGGGCTTTGTGCAGGTTTATTTATGGTGGGAGGTTTTTGCCGATGGGGAGGTGGGTTGGGGCAGGGACGGGTGGAGGGCTGGCGTCGGGGGAGGGTGGGCGCCCGGGAGGGGACGCCGGAGGGCGGGCATGAGGAGGGCGATGATGAGGAGGAGGGCCGCGCCCACGATGCCGTTGGCGGCGAGGGCGGCGGGGGCTTCGTAGACGGCGGCGAGGGCGCCAATCTGGAGGCTGCCGAAGTTGCCGGTGCCGACGGCGACTTGCTGAGCGCCAAAAACTCGTCCGTGGAAGTTCTGGGGGCTGGCGAGAAGGAGGATTCCGGCCTGCATGGTGGAGAAGCCGACCTGAGAGAAGCCTACGGCTACCAGGAGGAGGAAGGAGAGGGGATACCAGGGAGATACGGCAAAGGCGGCCAAGAGGACGCAGACGCCAAGGGAGCCGATGAGGAATATCCGGCCATGATATTTGATGAGGTGGCCCCATAGCCCAATGGCGACGGAGCCGATGATGAAGCCGATACCGTCGGCGGCGGCAAGGAGGCCCATGAGGCCGGGGCCGACGTGGAGGTGGTCCCGGGCGATGACGGGTATGAATAGTTGGTACTGAAAGATGGTGTTCATGGGAACGGTGATGGCGAGGACGCCGGCGATGGGTGGAGTGGAGAAGGCGTGCCGCATACCTTCGGTGATGCTGGCGAGGACGGGGCGGCGGGGAGGAGCGGGGGAGGCCGGGTCGACTTTGACCATGAAGAGACAGAAAAGGGAAACCAGGTGGAAGGCGGCGATGGCGGAGTAGGCGGAGACGGCGGTGTCGGTCACTTGGAGGAGGGCGCCCATGGAGATGGGGCCGACGATTTTACCCGTGCTGAAGGCTACATGGTCCAGGGAGACGGCTTGGATGAGGGTGCGGGACTGGACTACCTGGAAGGTTAGGGCACGTCGGCAGGTGTTGTCGAAGGAGCGGACGCCGCCTCGAATAACAGCGGCGATGAAGAGGTGCCACGGCTGGATAAAGTCGGCAGCGAGGATGGCGATGATGGAAGCGACGACGGCGATGTTTATGCATTCGATAACCATCATGATGCGACGGCGGTCGAAGCGGTCGCCGAGGGCGCCGGAGAAGAGGCTGAAGGCGAACATAGAGCCGGTGCGGCAGACGCCGACGAGGGCTACATACCAAGCCGAGTCGGTAAGCTGGAGGACGAGCCAGCTTAGGACCAGGATTTCCGACATTTCCACGGTGGCGGAAACGACGCCGGTGCCCCAGAGGAATCGGAAGTTGCGGTTCCGCAGAACGTCAAGGAGGGGCAGTCGAGAGGAGGGTTGCATGGGGCGTCTTAGTTGACGTCAGTAGGACACGGCGCGGCAGGGCCCTCGACTCTATCCGCCTTCTGCCGAAGGACTTCGCTCGGCCCCCGCCCCGAGGGTGTTGAGGGCACTGGGGGCTGCGGTTCGTCTGGGAGGCGCTGAAGGGGACGCCGGAGGGCAGGCATGAAGACAGCGATGAGGCCCAGGAGAAGGATGGCGACAGCGGCGTTGACGGCGAGAGTGGCAGGCACGCCTATGAGGGCCACCATAGCGCCAAGCTCAAGGCTGCCCAACTGGCCGGTGCCGACGGCCAACTGCTGGACGCCCATGACTCGACCGTGGAGCTTGGTGGGGGTGGACATAAGGATTATGCCGCTTTGCATTGTCGAGAAGCCTATCTGGGAGAAGCCTAAAGCTACTAGAAGGAAGAAGGAGAGAGCATACCAGGGAGAGAGGGCGAAGCCCAAGAGGGACAGTGACAGGCCTAAGGAGCCTAAGAGGTAGATTCGCCCGTGGCGTTTAATCTTGCCGACCAGAACGCTGGCGACAATGGAGCCTGAGACTTTGCCGATGCCGTCAGCGGCGGCGAGGAGGCCCATGAGGGTCTCGCCGACATGGAGGTAGTCTTGGGCGACGACGGGGATGAAGACGTTGTACTGGAAGAGGACGTTCATGACCATGCTGACGCAGAGGACGGCGGCGATGACGGGAGTGGTGTAGGCGTATCTAAACCCTTCCACAATGCTGCTGAGAACCGGCGTGGAGGGTTTCTTATCTTGGAGACCTTTGACCCGGAGATTGAAGACGCTGTAGAGGGAGATGGAGTAAAGACCTAGAAGCACGGCAAAGTTGCTGATGGCGCTGTCGGTGACTTCCAAGAGGAGACCGGCAATGATGGGGGCAACGATGCGTCCGGTGCTGAAGCCCATGTGCTCCATGGAAATGGCCTGCATGAGGCCTTTGGCGCCAACGATCTGGAACATGACGGCGCGCCGGCTGGTGTTGTCGAAAGCGCGGGTGATGCCGTGGACAGCACCGAGGGCGTAGAGGTGCCAGATTTGGATGTCGCCGGTGATAAGGAGGACAAGGATGCTTGCGACGGCGGTGACGTTGGCGCCGTGGGAGGCGGCCATGAGGATTCGCCGATCGATGCGGTCGCCGATGGCACCGGCGAAGACGGAGAAGGCGAACATGAAGGCGGTGCGGCTGAGGGCGACGAGGGCGATTTCCCAGGCGGAGCCCCCGAGCTGGAGGACGAGCCAGCCCACGACGATGGTCTCAGCAAGCTCGCCGGAGTTGGCGATGGTGCCGGCGGTCCAAAGGAGGCGGAAGTTGCGGTCGCGCATGACGGATGGGGTGGGGAGGTGGAGGTTCATGGGAGTGGCGGACAGGGGTTACCGGCCGGGTTGGGGTTGGGTATTGGGCTACTCACGAAGGAAGAGGATACACCTAAAGCGGGGCGGGATGGTAGGGAGAGGGGTTGGTGGGGAAGGAGGCATGGGGGTGGTCGGTACATATGTGGGGTGCTGAAAGACAGGCGTTGTTCTTAATTGGGATACCATCCCCTTTATCTCGCCACGGCGAGCTTGCAGCCCCTTACCCGACTGTATCGGGACTGAGTACAGCCCGCTGGAAGGGGAAGAGAAAAAGAGATCACCTCATCACCCCCATTCGACATACTCAGGAAGGCGTCTAACTCCCCCTTCGCCTTCCAGGCCGAAGGGGGAGAACCTAAATGGGAGGAGCCATGCGAAGCTCGGTAGCCGGTAAGGTGTATGTAACGTACGGAACGTTGAGATTTTTCGACTTCGCTCGAAATGACGTAGCACCCCGCCCTAGGCCCCTTTCCTGGGGGATAAATGCTAGCCGACGACGAGGTTGATGAGGCGGCCGGGGACGTAGATGGCTTTTTTGACTTGCTGGCCGTTGATGAAGGACTGGACTTTGTCGCTGGCCAGGGCGAGGGCTTTGGCCTGGTCTTCGGTGACGGAGGCGGGGGCTTCGATTTTGTCGCGGACGCGGCCGTTGACTTGAATGACGAGGGTGACCACGTCCTCAGCGGCGAGTTGGGGGTCCCATTTGGGGAACGGTTTGTTGTGGATAGAGTAGGGGTGGCCGGCGCGCTCCCACAGTTCTTCGGCGATATGGGGGGTCATGGGGGCCATCATGAGGAGCATATTTTTGATGGCCTCATGCCACATGGGGCCGCTGACACTTTTTTCCTCCCAGGCTTTGGAGAGGTGGTTGCCGAACTCCATAAGAGAGGCGATGGCGGTGTTGAACTTGAACTTGTCCAGGTCGTCGTGGACTTTTTGGATGGTCTGGTGTAAGAAACGGCGCGTAGGTGTGTCATCATTCTGGGTCGGTAGATCAGACAGGTTGCGTTGGGCCAGCTCCCAGACCCGGTTAAGCCAGCGGGCGGAGCCGTTGATGCCGGTATCGGTCCAGTCACCGCCCTGGTCCCAGGGGCCAATGAACATGAGGTAGGCGCGGACGACATCGGCGCCGAGGGAGGAGACGTAGTCGTCGGGGGCGATGACGTTGCCTCGCGATTTGCTCATTTTGGCGCCGCCGGAGATTATGGTGCCCTGGTTAAATAGACGGAGGAAGGGTTCGCCGAAGTCGACGAGGCCAATGTCTCGCAGGGCCTTGATAAAGAAGCGGGCGTAGAGGAGGTGCATGACGGCGTGTTCGGCGCCGCCGGTATACTGGTCCACGGGCATCCACTTCTTGACCTTGGCGGGGTCGAAGGCACCCTGGTCGTAGCCGGGGCTGGTGTATCGAAGGAAGTACCAGGAGGAGTCCACGAAGGTGTCCATGGTGTCGGTCTCGCGGCGGGCGTCGCCGCCGCAGGTGGGGCAGGTTGTATGGGAGAAGGAGGGATGGGTGGCGAGAGGGGACTCGCCGGTGGGCTTAAACTCGGCGTCAGGGGGGAGGAGGACGGGGAGGTCGGCCTCGGGGATGGGGACGATGCCATCTTTGGGGCAGTAGATGATGGGAATGGGGGTGCCCCAATATCGCTGGCGGGAGATGAGCCAGTCGCGGACTCGGTAGGTGATACGACGGCGGCCCCATTGCTTCATTTCGACCTGGGCAGTGATGTCGCCCTTGGCCTGGGCGGAGGGGAGGCCTGTGAAGAGGCCGGAGTTGGCTATGATCCCTTCGTCCTCGTAGGCGCGGCCCTGGGGGGCCTGCTGTCCGTAGGGCGGCTTGATAACGGTGACGATGGGGAGTTGGTATTTGGCGGCGAACTCATAGTCGCGCTGGTCGTGGGCGGGGACGCCCATGACGGCGCCGGTGCCGTAGGTAGTGAGGACATAGTCGGCGGTGAAGATGGGGATGCGCTGGTTGTTGAGGCGGTTGACGGCGTAGGAGCCGAGGGGGACGCCGGTCTTGACCTTGTCGGCGGCGAGGCGGTCGATTTCAGAGAGGCGGCGGGCTTCATCGACGTAGGTCTGGACGGCGGCTTTTTGCTGAGGGGTGGTGAGCTTTTCCACCAGGGGGTGTTCAGGGGCAAGGACGACGAAGGAGACGCCGAAGATAGTGTCGATGCGGGTAGTAAAGGTGCGGATTTCTCTTTCGGGGAGTCGGTAGTGGGAGATGTCGAAGGAGATTTCCACGCCCTCGCTGCGTCCGATCCAGTTGCGCTGCATGGTGAGGATTTTTTCGGGCCAGTCGAGGAGGCCGGAAAAGTCGAGGAGCTTGTCGGCGTACTTGGTGATGCGGAAGAACCACTGCTCCAGGTCGCGGCGGGTGACGAGGGTGTCGCATCGCTCACAGGCGCCGTTGACGACCTGCTCGTTGGCGAGGACGGTCTGGCAAGAGGGGCACCAGTTGACGGGGGCCTTGGCGCGGTAGGCGAGGCCGGCCTTGAATAGCTGGAGGAAGAACCACTGGTTCCACCTGTAGTATTTGGGGAGGCAGCAGACGACCTCGCGGTCCCAGTCGTAGATGGCGCCCATGGAGCGGAGCTGGCCGCGCATGCGCTGGATGTTGTCGATGGTCCAGGCGTAGGGGTGGATGCCGCGTTTGATGGCGGCGTTTTCAGCGGGGAGACCGAAGGCATCAAAGCCCATGGGGTGGAGGACGTTGTGGCCTTGCATGCGCTTAAACCGAGCGTGGGCGTCGGAGGGGGCCATGGCGTACCAGTGGCCGATGTGGAGGTCGCCGGATGGGTAAGGGTACATGGTGAGCTCATAGCGCTTGGGTCGAGGGTCGTTGTCGTTGACTTTGTTGATACCGTCGCGCTGCCATCGCTCCTGCCACTTCTTATCGATTTCGGTGGCGGGGTAGCGGATTTCGGTGTGGTGGCGAGTGGTCATGGGATGGGTATGTACCTAAGGGTAGTTTGAGGGGATTTTATCATAGGTGGAACTATTTTTACGCCTGCATATCTGCAAGCAACCGACCGCTATGTAACCTGGCGAAGAGTCTTGTTTAAGAACCAGCGACTGCATATACAGAATGCTTATCCAGCGCTTTCATCATACTTGCTTCAAGGATTAGCTATTACTGCTTGCTTACAACTGGCCGCCTGAGGGATGTGGGAGATTAGTCAGAAAGCAATACTAATATCAAGGTTTTGGGCGATGAGACGGCCCGAAGCCTGAAAATTCATAAGGAAAGAGCCAGTCTCTTCAATGGCCGAAGGGCCAGAGGGAGGGGACCAGGGGAGGAACAATGAGGGATGTGAGAAACGCTCCAAATACGGAAGCACGCGGCGAGAGGGTGACGACGACCAGGTACGACAGAGACGCTTACGCGGATTTTGCTCATGAGATTAGGGTTATACAAACGGACAGGCCAATCCGGTACTTTTTCTATGGCCTGTCGACGGGACTGCTGGGCGCCATCCTATACCTTGTTGGCGGGTACGTTGACACCTATGCAGGCGGTACCATTGGAGATGAGGGTGTCAGAGATGGGCTGCGCTGGGACAACGTTCTGGAACAGCTGGGCCAAATAATGATGTTCGCGGGTCCGGCCCTTTTCTGGATACTGGCTTTCTTAAGGTGGGGCAAGGAGCGCGCCGACGATGCCGTTCACGAACGCGATGACCGATAGCATGCGTTCCGCCCGCAGGCGGTGGCGGTGGGCGCGGAGAGCGGCCAAGCGACGACTGTCTGCAAGAGCCTAAGAGAAGTCACAACTGAGACGATAGGATAGGAGAAGGGGCCACCGAGATACGGTTGGCCCTTTCGCTATTGGCTAGCGGCGGCGTGGGTGGCGGCCCTGGCCGCCACCGGGCCGTTTGTGGAAGGGTCGGGTGGAGCGGCCCCGGGGGCCACGGCGCTGTGAGGGTTCCTCGGCGCGAACGCGGGGGATTTCCTGGCGGGGTTTGGCAGGGCCGAAGGCCCGGTTGAGGGCGGCGGCGGCCAGGTCCAGGGGGTCGTGACGTTGGGCGAGTTGCTCGACGAGGGGGCGGTAGGCGCTCCACTGGCCGTCTAGGAGGGCCTGCTCCATCTCGGTGACCATGCCGGCGCGCTCGCGTTCTTCGATTTCGGCGGCGGTAGGGAGCTCTTTGCGGCCGATGCGGGTGCCGACGGTCTGCTGGATGGTGCGAAAGAGGCCGCTTTCGCGGGGGCTGATGAGGGTTATAGCCTCGCCGGCGCGACCGGCGCGGGCGGTGCGGCCAATGCGGTGGACGTAGCGGTCGGCGTCCTGGGGGATATCGAAGTTGAAGACGTGGGAGACCTCCGGGATATCGAGGCCGCGGGCGGCGACATCGGTGGCGACGAGGACTTCGTGGTGACCGGCGCGGCAGGCCGCCATGACGGACTCCCGCTGGGCCTGGGTCATGTCGCCATGGAGGGCGGCGGCGCGGTAGCCTCGCGACTGAAGCTCGCGGCCCAGATCGGCGGCCATTTGCTTGGTGGCGCAGAAGACGAGGGCAAGCTGCGGAGAGGTGAGGTCGAGGAGCTGGGTGAGGGCTTCGATTTTGAAGGGGCGAGGCACCATGTAGTAGGACTGCTCGACGGTCTCGACGGTGACGGCGCGGGGCTTGGTGAGGATGACGCGCTGGGGTTCGTGGAGGAAGGAATTGGCGAGGCGGATGATCTCCTGAGGCATGGTGGCGGAGAAGAGGGCGGTCTGCCGGTCTTGGGGGGCCTGGTCGAGGATGCGTTCAACGTCCTCCTGGAAGCCCATGGCGAGCATTTCATCGGCCTCGTCGAGGATGAGAATTCGTATGTTGGACAAAGAGATAACACGCTGCTCCATGAGGTCGAGGAGGCGGCCCGGGGTGGCGACGACGACGTGGGCGCCGGCGCGGATGGCGCGGGTCTGGTGGTGGTACGACTGGCCGCCGTAGACGGGGACGACTCGCAGGCCTAGGAACTGGCCGATCTGACTGAGGTGGACGGAGACCTGGAGGGCAAGCTCGCGGGTGGGGCTGAGGACCAGGGCCTGGATTTTGGGCTGTGAGAGGTCCACTTTCTGGGCAATGGGGATGCCATAGGCGGCGGTCTTGCCGCTGCCGGTCTGGGCTTGGACGATGACGTCCTTGCCGTCGAGGAGGTGGGGGATGACTTGGCCCTGGACGGGGGTAGGCTCTTCGAAGCCCATAGCCTCCAGGGCTCGGAGGACGCGGGAGTGGAGGTTTAGTTCGAGGAATCCTTGGAGCATTGCGCAGTACCTCTACAGGTTAGTATCTCATTGCGGGTGATGGGTGGCTAGGCTTTGGAGGGAGGAGAATGAGTATCGTGCTCTCGTGATGTTTAACAACTGAATTTGGTAATCCTGCCGTACTTAATGGGCTGGTACCCTACCGCCCCGGGGCATCGGGGCGGCATAGACTTTGTAGGTGGCTTTGCAGCGCACTCGGGTACACCGGCAATAAGAAGGTTAATTTAGTTTATGAATGGTGGGAGAGTGTCGAAAAGTGGTTTGGCGTTGACACATCCTTCGGCAGGATAGATACTGGCCTAAAATCTACCAGGCAGGCAGCATTACATGCGGATAGGCGTGGTGTTTCCGCAAACGGAGATTGGCACGGACCCCGGGGTTGTTAGGGAGTACATTAAGGCCGCGGAGTCGCTGGGGTTCAGCCACATGGTGGCCTTTGACCACGTTCTGGGCGCGGACACAAGTTTTCATACAAACCTGCGAGGGCTGTATACGCTGGAGGACCAGTTTTATGAGCCTTTCGATCTGTTCAGCTATGCGGCGGCTATTACGAAGAAGATGGAGTTTGTGACGGGCATTTTGATTCTGCCGCAGCGGCAGACGGCGCTAGTGGCGAAGCAGGCGTCGACGCTGGATGTGCTGTGCGGGGGTCGGTTCAGGATCGGTGTGGGAACGGGCTGGAATTTTGTTGAGTACGAGGCGCTAGGAGAGGACTTTCACAATCGCGGGAGGCGCAGCGAGGAGCAGATTGCGCTGCTGAGGGCGTTGTGGACGCAGGACAAGGTAAATTTTGAAGGGAAGTGGAATCGTATTGTACACGCGGGGTTGCGGCCTATGCCGGTGCAGCGGCCTATTCCGATATGGCTGGGCGGCAGCGCGCCGGAGGTGCTGGACAGGGTGGGCCGCCTGGGAGACGGGTGGATAACGACGACTCGTGACACAACCCTGGGGGACGATTTCAAGTCTAAGATGGAGATTATCAGGACGAGTGCGGAAAAGGCGGGAAGAGACGCGAGCAAGATAGGTCTGGAGGCGTTCATCGATACCAGAGACAGGGCGCCGGAGGAGTGGGCGGCGGCGGCGGAGAAGTGGGAGAGCTACGGGGCGACGCACGTGAGCCTGAACAGTATGAAGTCGGGGCTCAAGCCGTCGGAGCATATTGAGGCGATTCAGAGGTTTAGCGAGGCGCTGCCGTCGAGGGCGAAGGCGAAGGATAAGGTTAGGCGAAGCACTAAGGCGAGGAGCAGAGGATAGAGAGGGACGACTCTCCTCCCTTCACCACCGACCCCCCCCATCTTAATCTTCCCTCCCGATGCTATCGGGATCTCGCGATTAGATAGCATCAAGGAGATCGACCTCAAGGGTGGAAGAGACCAGAAGGGACGCACTTAAACGAGCGGTCATAATAATATATGCAGGGAGAAGGAGATGGCGCAGAGTTGGAAGGAAGAGTTTATTGATTACGAGGGCGCTAAGCTGCAGGTGCTGAAGGGAGGCAGGGGCGCGCCATTGCTTGTCCTGCACGGGGTGGGAGGGAGTCAGGGGTGGCTGGGGTTCCATGAGGCGCTGTCTAAGCATTTCACGGTACACGCGCCGTCGCATCCGGGATACAACAAGTCGGAGAGGGTAGGGTGGGTGGACTCGATAACAGCGCTGGCGCACTATTATCACGGGCTGATACGGCACCTAGGATTCGGAGAGTATTACTTGATGGGGTCTTCGATGGGAGGGTGGCTGGCGGCGGAGATGGCGTCGATGCGGCAGGACGGGATAAAGAAGATGGCGCTGGGGGCGCCGGTGGGGATTCGGCCAAAGAAAGGGGAGATTGCGGAGCTGTTCCTGACGCCGAGGTCGGAGGTGGAGAAGCTGAGGTTTTATGACACGAAGCAGATACCAAACTACGAGCAGACCTATGGTCGGAAGCTGACGGCGGAGGAGCAGAACGTGGAGAGGCAGAACAGGGAGATGTCGCAGAGGCTGTGCTGGCAGCCGTACATGCACAACCCGAACCTGCCGCAGTATTTGAAGAAGGTGAGCACGCCGACGTTGATTGTCTGGGGGAAGCAGGACGCGATTGTGCCGGTGGAGTGCGCGGAGCTTTTTCATCAGGCGATGGTGAATTCCAAGGTGCAGATTATCGATAAGTGCGGGCATGTGCCGCAGGTGGAGAAGCCGAGGGAGTTTTTGGAGGCGGTGGAGGAGTTTTTGACGAGTAAGTAGAAAAATTGGAAGCCGACCCCCTATCTTAATCTTCCCCCTCAAGTGGGAAGAGACCAGAGGGGCAGGAGGGGAGCCATATGACGGTACAGGTGCACTGGTTTACGGAGATGGGCTACGCGCCCATGGATGAGGAGACGCTGTCGAAGCACCAGAAGGACTCGTATTTTACGCTGCCAAATAAGCTGTTCGATCCGAAGAAGGCGCATCGACTATATAACCAGTACCACGAGCAGTACGGGCTGGCGGACAAGGTGGGGTTCGACGGCATCATGACCAACGAGCACCACAACGCCTGGTGGTGTATGAAGCCAGCGGTGAACATCGATGCGGCGGTCATCGCCAAAGTGACCAGCCGGTGCAAGATAGCGATATTAGGGAACGTGATTCCGGTGAACGACCCGGTACGTATGGCGGAGGAGATCGCCATGCTGGACGTGATATCGGGGGGCCGGATTATATCAGGGTTTGTGAGGGGGACGCCCGTCGAGAGCCTACAGGCCAATGTTAACCCGGCGGACAACATGGAGCGGTTCCAGGAGGCCCACGACCTGATTGTGAAGACGTGGACCACGGACGGGCCGTTTCGGTGGGAGGGAAAGCACTACCACCACCGTGTGGTGAACCCGTGGATGAAGCCGATACAGAAGCCCCACCCGCCTATATGGTACCCAGGGACATCGAGCGTCGAGAGCGTGGTGTGGGCGGCGGAGCGCGGGTACACGTACATATGCCTGGGCAGCCTCAAGGACATCGCGATACAGATAAACGACCTGTACCACAAGACGGCCCACGAGGCAGGGCATAAGACGACCGCGGAGCATTACGGCTACCTGGTGCGGGCCTTTGTGGCGGATACGGATGAGAAGGCGTATGAGATAGGGAAAGGGTTTATGTGGAATGAGAAGTATCGCTTCGCGGGGCCGGAGGAGCATATGGACCCGCCAGGGTATCGGAGCCGGGATTCGGCGAAGATAGCGTCTCGGAGGGTGCAGCCCGGGTTTGGGAAGTGGAGTTACGAGCAGCTTGTGGAGATGGATAACATAATCGTCGGCAGTCCGAAGACGGTGATTAAGAAGATGAAGATGCTTCGGGACGACCTGAAGGCGGGACACCTGCTAATTTACGGGCAGGAGGGGCCGATGGCGCATAAGGATGTGATGAGGTCGATAGAGTTATGGGGGAGGGAAGTGATACCGGCGCTGAAGGAGGGGTAACGGGGTTATACGGGAGGCCCAACCATTGTCTCTCCCGCGGGAAGCGAGAGAATGTATAAGCGCAGCATGGCAGGCGGCAGTGATAAAGCATCGTGCCTCTAGGGTTTCACCCTCATCTCTCCACGGTGAGTCCTCAACCTTCGCCTTTCCCCATTAAGGGGGAAGGGATTTTCTTGGAGGCCAGTCAGTCCTTTCATACACCTCTGGCCTCAACTAGCACCAGGCGTTCAAGGGGAGAGGAGACCAGAAAAGATAGCTCATGGAGCTGGGATCAGTAATATGGAACGTAGCAGTGGCACCTTATGCAAGTTCCCGGATGTCACTTGCGACGGAGAGAGAGCCATGATCGGAGAAGAGTTAAATGTATTATAGGCGCGGGCCGGCGAGTAATCAGTGGGTGAGGGTGTTGGGGGTGGGGCTGGTGGTGTTGGTGGGGGCGTATTTCGGCTATCAGTTCGCGCGGTGGATTTTGGGGTTGTTGGATTTTGTGAGCCGGGGGCTGGTTGATGACGGGGCGATGGTGATGGGAGGAGTGGCGGGCGCGGCGCTGGTGCTGCTTTATTTTTATAAGAACCGGCATAGGTTTCATTGGGATTAGGCGACGTCTACTTCACTGAATGCCAGCGTTGTTCTCAATCGGAATACCTCCCCTGGCACCTCCCTGCTAATCTCGCGCTACGATATTAAGTAGTGGAATTTACTCATGGCAGGACAGTCTAAGGCGCCTGCGCGGCGGACCGTGATTGACTGTTAACCACCGGCTTAGCCCGGTGCAATCCAAAGCCTTCCCTGAGGCCGTAAATGGCCAGCTGGGTGCGGTTTTCCACGTTCAGCTTTTGCATAAGGCTGCGCACGTGGGCCCTGATGGTGTTGACTGACACGACCAGGGCGTCTGCTGTGTACTTGTTGGATTTCCCCTGGGCCATGAATTCCAGAACGTCCTTTTCTCGTTCAGATAGAGGAGCATAAAGGATGGAGTTGCCGCTGTTGCGCCGCTCGACTTTTTGGGCCAGCGCGGTAACCGGCTTGGCAGTCACGTCTTCGGTCAGGGCTACGCCGCCAGCGGCGGCCTGCTTCACCTGCTTGATCATGTTGGCGGCATCGGTGTTCTTGGGGATAAAACCGCGGGCGCCCGAACGCACGCCTTCAACAATGTCCTCTTCGGTCAATGAGGCAGAAACGATGACCACTTGCACCTCCGGCATCTCATTTTTGAGCAGCCCGGTAAGGGAGAGGCCATCTAGTCCAGGCATGTATATATCGGTCAGCACTACGTCCGGTTTCAAATCACGGGCTTTTCCGAGAGCGTCAAAGCCGTTGGATGCCTCGCCGACGATGTTAATACTGTCATCGACTGCGAGAAGACGAATGATGCCCTGTCGTACCAGGGTGTGGTTATCAACAACCAGGACGTTAATCATTACTGCTCCTTAAAGCTATCAACTTCAGCCGGAGGCGCTTCTGAGGGGCCGCTGGTTTCCGTGGGGAGTGGCTTAAACCATAATCTATGTTAAACAGAGACCAATCGCTTGCACCACCCGTACGGACAGTCTTTAGGTGGTTTTTGTTTGAGAGAGGGCGTTTCATGACGAATATTTGCCTGAAACCCCGGCTTTCCGTTCTTAACTAGACAAAACCGTAAGGACTAGTCCAGCGTTTTTCCAACATCAGCCAGTAGACGCGCCGTTTTGTCCCAGGCGGCATTTTTGTCGGGGCCGACGAGGATGGGGGTGGCGATGATTTCCGTCATGCCGTAGGCGAGGAGAGCTTTGAGCTTGTCGGCTACGTGGGAGTCCGACCCGTGGGCGACGACGGAGTCGATCATGGCGTCGCTCCAGGCGGCGGATTGGAGGGCTTCAGGGAAGCCGGCGTCGGCGAACATCCGGGCGTAGAAGGGGAGCCGGGGGAAGTAGCCGAGCTGCTCGCGGACGGCCTGGCGGACCTCGGCGGAGTTGGTGTGGACGGCGATAGGGCAGTGGGCGATGAGGGGAGGCGTGGGACGGTTGGCGGCCTTGGCGGCAGCCTGGAGGGCTGGAAGGGCGGTGTCGCGGAGATAGGTCCAGGGGGATACCCAGCTTATGGCGGCGTCGGCATGGGCGCCGCAGAGCTGGTAGGACTTCTGCCGCAGGGCGGAGGCCATGATGGGCACGGGAGCGGTAGTTGGGATGGAGGCGTGGGCGTGGTAGTAGCGGCCGTCAAAGTCCACTTTGCCTTTATGAAGCAAGGTTTTAATGATTTGTATGTGTTCTTTGAGGTGGGTCAGGGGTTCTTTGAAGTCAAATCCGAAGGCTGCGGTGATGCCGGGTTTGTGGCTGGGGCCGAGGCCGAGTCGAAATCGACCGCCGCTGATTTGATGGACGACGAGGGCCTGCATGGCGATGGCGATGGGGTGCTTGGGCCAGATGGGGGTGATGGAGGTCCCTAGCATTATGCGCTGGGTGCGGGCCGCGGCGGCGGCGAAGATGGTGAGGGCGTCGGGGCCGGCGGCGCTGGTGGTCATCCAGGCAGCGGGGATACCGAAGGTGTCGGCGCGCTGGATGCGGTCGAGGGCTTCGACGGCGGTGGAGGAGGAGACGGCAATGCCGATGCTTTTGGTGGTGGGCATGGTGGCCTCGCTGATGGAAAGTCCGTATGAACATAGCCCGAAAGTACAGTTAACGCAAGAAGCCGGGCATTAGCTTAGGTGACAACATTTGAAAGTTGCTTTAGCAGCAAGCAAGATTACGAAAAGGCTCATAATAGGGGTTATTATTGGAGCGATTGGGAATGACTTTTTCGAGTAGAAAGGGTGTTAGCACCTTGTACAAATTCGGACTTCTGTTGTAAAGTAGTTAGCTGGCTTGCGGGCAGCTTCCCTTAGAAGAGTCCGAAATATTAATAGAGGTTCGCCATGCACCTTGCAAGAGGGCTACTGGCGGCGGCTGGGATCTTATTCATAGCTCTGGCGTGCACGTCGGGAGGGGGCGGTGATTCCACACCTATGGAGCCATCACCAACGGCCACGTCTCTACCACCCACGGCCACGTCTCTACCACCCACGGCCACCCCGACGTCTATTCCCACTCCGGTTACCGGCACCACACCTATTTCAATATCGGCCCCCACAGTCGTTCCCACAGCTGCGGCTACGCCTACCGCCACGGCCACCACCCGACCCGGCGCCACGCCAACACCTACCCCAACGCTGATTCCTTCGCCTACGCCCATAGTCAGGACGGTCATTGCCCAATTGGCGGTCAAGGAAGGGACGGGCGAATACCGAGTCAGCGGCCTGAGCAACTGGCTGGCGGCGAGCGGAAACGTATCGCTGGCGGTGGGGGACTCGATACGGACGCCGTCGGCGTCCAGAGCGTCGGTGACGTTCAGTGATGGGAGCGTGATTGTGCTGGAGCCAAGCACGGAAGTCCAGGTGCAGAACTACAGGGTCACGTGGGAGGGAGAGGCGGTGCGGACTCGCACAGCCAGGATAGCGTTGGTGCGGGGGAAGATAACCGCCGACGTGAGGGAGGACCTGGTATATCCGCCGTCGGTCTTCGAGATCGCGACGGCGAGCGAAGTAATAACGATACGCGGGACGCTGAAGGAATAGGTAGTGGTCGAAAGGGCTACATGACCATTGCCAGCTTTGAGGTGAACAAGAAGTGAAGACGCAACATTTAGCTATGCCCAGGTCCGGCGGAGCGTTGAGGTGGGCCACGGTTGGCCTGATGGCCCTGCTGATGCTCCTCATTTCGCTAGGCTCGGCGGAGTCAGCGCCGTCGGCGCAGTGGGAGGGACGGGCGGTGTTCGCGCTGGGCTTCGAGCCGGCGGCGGAAGGAGCAGGGGAGGACGCGCAGGAGAACCTGGTGCTGGCGGTGGTGCAGAGCACGCAGCCGGTGGTGGTGGCGGCCTTCGCCAAGGCGGGACAGGGTACCCTGCGGCTAGGAGCGCCGCCTGACGATAGCGTTCCAACTAATCCGGGTGGTGAGGCAGGCGGGGCCCCACCGGATGACAACGTTCCCGGCCAGGCCGGGCTGGTGTTCTACGAGGCCAAGGCGGGGGACGCGCTGAACATACCGCAGCCCGCGGGTAACGTATTTAAAGCACCTATATTCGAGATACTGCAGAACACGGACGACCTGTCCAACGTTCCCGGGGCGGAGTTGCTGGCGGCGGGTAGGCTGTTCGCACTGGATGATGAGGCGCGAGGCGTTTTCCAGGCCGGTTCCGGGATAGACCCGGCGCAAGCGTTTAACCAGGCCATGGCCAAGGCTGTGGGCAACCTTGCGGGTGGGTTCAATTTCCAGGGACCGCCGCCACCTCCCCCAGGGGGAGGACCCGGAGGGCCGCCTCCACCCTTCTTCCTGCCGCCGGAGCTGGCGGATATATTCGGCAATCATGGGAACCTGGCCCAGGGAATAGCAAACTTCCTACCGATAATCGCGGGGCCGCCTGCTCCTCCAGGAGGAGGGGGCGGACCTGGTGGGCCAGGCGGGCCGCTGCTGCCACCGCCGGACTTTTTCAGGGTGTTCCAGGGAGGCCCGAATGGCCCTGGCGGGCCGGCTGGCCCCAACGGCCCGGCGTCGTTCTTTGACCCGGGCAAGTTCTTTGTGGGGCCGGCGGCGCTTCCGCCGGAGTTCCAGAATTTTGGCAACGCGTTTAAGCAGGGCGGCGGGAATGAAGTAGTGGGCAAGTTTTATGGAGAGTTCCCGCCGGTACCATTTGCGGGGGGAGGCCCGCCGGGCGGGCCGGGGTTTGATCCTACAGCCTTCTTTACGTCGTTCTTTGGTGGAATCGATACGGGAGGGTTTTCGGAGTTTAAGGAGGGGCTGATACCGTGCGGAGTGCCTGGGAAGCCGATTTGTCCGGACTTCCCCGGGCTGGCGGGGCCTTGCGGGCTGGCAGGTCAGCCGCCGTGCCCTGAGTTCCCGCTTCCCGGCGGCCCGCTGGGGCCGTGCGGAGGGCAAGACCAGCCTCCGTGCCCGACATTCCCTGGCGGGCCTGCGGCCTGCGGCGGAGCGAACCAGCCGCCGTGCCCTGGCGGCCCGGTTGGTCCCATCGCGTGCGGCGCGCCAGCACAGCCTCCATGTCCTGATTTCCCTGGCGGACCCATAGCCTGCGGCGCGCCTCAGCAACCGCCATGCCCACAGAACCCTGATGGTGTTCCGGGCGGAGCAGGGCCATGCGGCGCTGTCGGCCAGCCTCCATGTCCTAAGCCGGGCGCGGGCGCAGGGCCCTGCGGTGGAGCGAACCAGCCGCCGTGCCCGGGCCCTGGAGCGGGCGGCCTACCTGACGGGGCGTTGGGATGCGGCGGCCCCGCCGGTCCTCCGTGCCCCCAGCCGCCTGAAGGGCAGCCGGGTGGGCAGCCACCACCTCCGCCTCCACCGACAGGCGCACCACCTCCGCCTCCACCGACAGGCGCACCACCTCC
>VGZZ01000020.1 GCA_016872285.1 SAR202 cluster bacterium
GTCCCACCGGAAGGGGTTGTCGAAGGCCACGAAGTTCAGCACGCCTATTAGACCCACGAACGCCACTGTCATAACAATGACGTTGGTGCTGTATCTTCCCTGCCTGGCAGCTATAGTCCCGGCCACATTCCTACGGGACACGACCAGCGCAGTGGCCAACAGTACGATTCCAATACCCAGGATGACATATCCGAGGGTCTTCAATTCCGAGACCAGGCCCACTATTACCAGGCCTACGACGATGCAGAGAACGCTTAGGAGGCCTGCGGTGGCAGCCACGGTCCCGAGGCCCTGTCCCAGGCCTTTCACAGCGTCCAGCATTGTCCCTGACGTTCGTTCTACGCGCGGATCGTTGCTCACTTCATCTCCATCGGCGCGTCTCCAGGGACCTGACGGTCAAGAAGAGGAAGACGGCAATCAAACTTACGTAGTAGACAACGTTCCCGGTGTCTATAACGCCACGCACAAAATCATCGAAATGGGTGGTCATACCTATTTGAGACACGATGGTGGAGGCTATGCCGGTGACCTGGTCCGCCGCCAGTTCTAAGAACGACAGCAGCACCAGTATTCCTAGCGACGTCACCGCCGCCACAATCTGGTTGCTGGTCAGGGAGGAAGCCAGCAGGCCTATGGCTATGCCTGAGGCGCCAAAGAGAATTACGCCAAGATATCCGCTCAGCAGTGGGCCAGGCTCGGGGTTCCCACGCCACACCAGCATCAGCACGTACCAGAGGGTGAGCGCCAATGCCCCGAGGAAGAAGGCCATGGAAGCTATGAACTTGCCCAGCACGACTTCCCAGTCCTTGACCGGCGATGTTAGCAGCAGCTCTATGGTGCCCATCTTCTGCTCTTCCGCCAGCAGACGCATGGTCAGTACAGGGGCCAGCCAGGGCATGAGGAAGAGGGACATCTGCCTGAACATGTCCCTAAGGCTTGCCTCGGGAAAGTTCGCGCCGGTTAGAACGCTGTCCACGCTGCGGACGAAGAAGAAGCCTGTCAGGGCCACAAAGATCAGGGCCACCACATACGCCATAGGGCTGGAGAAATAGCCTTTTATTTCCTTCCAGGCAATGGTACAGGTATTTTTCAAACAGAGGCCTCTTCCGTAGTGAGCTTGAGGAATATCTCTTCCAGGCTCATGCCCATAAGCTGAAGGTTTAAAAGAGACCATCCGTTGCTGATAATTGTCTTGGATGCCGTAGGCCGCAGGTCCAGCCCGCGCCGCGCGCGAATCCGAAATATATTACGGTCCGTGTTCCCTGCGGTCACGCAAGTCACGTCAATGACGCCTCTGATTTTCTGCAGCGCCTCCATGACCTCCACCTTGGGCCCTACCACCTCCACCTCCAGACGCTCCACGCCCTGGAGCTTGTCCGCCAGGTCTCTAGGCGTGTCCTCCGCGACAATTTGCCCCTGGTTGATAATCAGCACACGGTTGCACAACATACTGACTTCGGGCAGGATGTGGGTACTCAGGATCACCGTGTGGCTCCCCGCCAGGTCCCGAATCAACTGCCGCGTCTCGACAATCTGGATAGGGTCGATGCCGATGGTGGGTTCGTCCAGGACCAGCACGTCCGGTTCGTGGAGCACGGCCTGGGCGATGCCTACCCTCTGCCGGTACCCTTTGGACAGCTTGCCGATATGGCTGTACATGTAATCGCCGAGGCGGCACGCGTCGATTACGTAGTCGACGCGTGCCTTTATGGTCTTCTGTTTCATCCCTCGAATCGATCCCATAAAAGACAGGTAGTCTTCTACGGTCATGTCCGTGTAGAGGGGCACGGTCTCCGGCAGGTACCCGATGTGAGACCGCGCCTGAATGGACTGGTCCACCAGGTCGAAGCCGGCTACCAGGGCCGAACCGCTGCTGGGCGGCAGGAAGCCAGTGACAATACGCATGGTTGTGGTCTTCCCCGCGCCGTTGGGGCCGAGGAAGCCCACTATCTCACCCTTCTTCACTTCAAAGTTTACGTTTTCTATAGCAAGGAAATTGCCGTAGGACTTGGTCAAATTCCTGGCTTCTACCATGGTTGCCATGGAAACTTATCTCCGCTCTAGAGCAACTGCCGCGCGCAAATTAAAGCTATTGTGTAGGACAGCCTAGAATGATATTCTAAATATTCGTGTTTGCCAATATTAGGGCTAAACTTTCCAACAACTACTAGCTAAGGAGTAGGGGGGTGCACCTTCTTATTGACGGTTACGCTGGCGATACCCAGCGAATGTGGGATAGGGACTTTGTTCACAAGTTCCTGGAGGAGTTTCCGGCTACCCTCGGCATGAATAAGATTTACGGGCCCGTTGTATTAGAATACGACGCTCCCAAGCCCGAGGATTCCGGTGTTTCCGGTTTTGTGGTTATTGCCGAGAGCCATATCAGCGTTCACACCTTTCCAGAGCGCAGCTACATGAATATAGATATCTTCTCATGTAAGGCCTTCGACTCTCAGAAAGCTTTGGACAGGGTCAAGGAACAGTTCCGCCTGCAGAACATGAAGACCTGGCAGGTGGACCGGGGCCTTGAGCATTACGACCCCAGTCTGGCCCGCCCGCGAGGAGTTCGGGAGCAGGTGGCTGGCCCGGCGGACAACTAGGCACCGCCGGTGGCCTCCACGCCTGACATTTCCTGGGTTCCCTTCAACTTCCTAGCTCTCACGCCCGAACAGTCAGACCTCCGAAAAGCTCGCGCAGTGGTCCTGCCCGTGCCCTACGACAGCACTACCTCCTATCGCACCGGATCCCGCTACGGCCCGATGGCGATAATCCAGGCTTCCGGGACTCTAGAAGACTATGACCAGGAGCTAGACTTGGATGTGGCTAGCCTGGGCATACACACCACTCCATTTCTTGAACCGCATATGGCCGGCCCAGCCCAGATGGTGGAGCGGATCCAGCATGTAGTTCAACAATACGCCTCGACGGGTAAGATTGTGGCCGTTCTGGGCGGCGAGCATACCGTCACTGTAGGGGCTGTCAGGGCCATGGCGTCGCTATACGAAGACCTATCCGTTTTATACCTGGATGCCCACGGCGACCTGCGGGCCTCTTACATGGACACGCCCTACAGCCACGCAACTGCAGCGCGTCGAGTCCGCGAGATGTGCCCCGTGGTGCAAGTCGGCGTACGAAGCATCAGCCTGGAAGAGCGGGATTTCATCAAGAAGGGCGGCGCGGCCACCTTTTTCTGGGACGCCCAGTCCCCCAGCCTGCCCAAGATCAACGACGTTCTTAAACATTTGAGTCCTACTGTGTACGTCAGCGTGGACCTGGACTCCCTGGACCCCTCCATTATGTCGGCGGTGGGTACGCCTGAGCCTGGCGGTATGACCTGGGCGCATATGACCGGGCTGCTAAAGGATGTCGCGAGGCAGCGGCGCATCGTTGGCTTCGACGTCACCGAGCTGAGCCCCGAGGAAGGCCCCAACGCCTGCTCCTACACCGCGGCCAAGCTGGTGTATAAGCTTATAGCTTATTCCGCTACCCTGGGGCCTGACAAAGCAAAAACTTCAAAAGGCTAGCGCATGGGCGCCAATATTAGTCTGGGGCGCGTGCTGGGCATACCCCTGGGTGTAAGTTATAGCTGGTTCTTAATACTAGGTCTGGTCACCTTTGTCCTGTCCCGCCAGTACGGCGACCTATATCCCGCATGGTCCGCCGCGCAACAGTGGACTCTGGGTATTGTGTCCAGCGTACTTTTCTTCGCGTCCGTCCTTGTCCATGAGCTTTCGCATAGCGTCCTGGCTATCAGGAAGGGAATACCGGTAAAGGGCATTACTCTGTTCATCTTCGGCGGGGTCTCCCAGATATCCCGCGAGGCTGAGCGTCCGTTCAGCGGGTTCATCATTTCCGCCGTAGGCCCTTTCTCCAGCCTGATCCTGTGCGGCCTGTTCGCCGGCCTATATTTCGCCTTCGACCGTTTCGGCGACCACCTTGGGGCCCTTTTCTTCACGCTTGCCTGGATTAACTTCTCTCTCGCCGCGTTCAACCTCCTCCCTGGATTTCCTCTGGACGGCGGCCGCGTTTTGCGCTCCATTATCTGGGCGGCGACGAACAGCTACTGGCGGGCTACCCTTATGGCTACCCGGGCCGGCCAGGCCATGGGTTTCCTGATGATTGCCGGGGGCCTAGCTATGCTTTTGTTCATGGAGGAATTTCAGGGGATATGGATCAGCGCTATGGGCTGGTTTCTTACCATGGCCGCCAGCGCCAGCTACCGCCAGTTCAAAGTACGGCAGCAACTGGAAGGTCTGTCCGCCGCGCAGATCATGAATCCCTCCTTTGGCGTGGTCCCATCCGACGCCTCGCTGGAGTCTCTGGCCAGCGACATCCTGAACAATAGGCATAACCTCTACCTGGTGGTACAGGGGCAAGAATCCCTGGGGGTCATAACCTTCCGCGCCATGAACCGGGTACCCAGAGACAAGTGGGCGTCGACCCGAGTTGGGGAGGCCATGCGACCGCTCCACGGATACCCCGTGGTCTCTCCCGTGTCCACGGCTCTCTCCGCCCTGGAGGCGATTGAAAACCGCAATTCCCCTATGGCGCTAGTTTTCGACGGCCAGCAGTGCCGTGGGTACATTACCCAGGAGCACGCTCTACACACTCTTAAGAACCGCCCCTCCCAGCCCGCCTAAACGGTTTCTTAACAAGTTTCCTATAGAGTATCTCTAAGCACATTTCTCAATTCCGTCTATGAGGCCGTCCCACGGCGAAGGCGCCACCCCTGTGCTACAATACCTGGCGGAGCGCGAAGACGCACAAAACACAAAATGACCGTCCCTAATCACATCATTTATATGGACCACGCGGGCACCACTCCCATGGACCCCCGTGTAGCTGAGACTATGCTCCCCTACTTCACCTCGCTCTTCGGCAACCCTTCCAGTATACACACTGTGGGCCAGGAAGCTAAAAAAGCGCTGGATGAGTCTCGAGAGAAGGTGGCGCGGGTACTGGGCTGCCGCTCCAACGAGGTTGTGTTCACCAGCGGCGGCACCGAGTCTGACAACGCGGCCCTCAAAGGCGTCGCGGAGGCGCTCAAGCATACAGGGAATCACATTATCACCTCGGTCATCGAACACCACGCCATACTCCACACCTGCCAGTATCTTGAAAACCAGGGCTTTGAGGTCACTTATCTACCGGTGGATAAGCACGGTCAGGTCAGCCCACAAAAAGTCCAGGACGCCATCACCAGTCGTACCATTCTTGTGAGCGTAATGCTGGCCAACAATGAAATCGGCGCCATCCAGCCTATTCCTGAGATCGCCAGGGCTGTGAAAGAGCGCGCCCAGCAGCTTGAGCGCACGGTGGTAGTCCACACCGATGCCGTCCAGGCTCCCGGCCTGCTGGACATCAACGTGAGGCGCCTGGGCGTCGACCTGCTGAGTCTCTCCGCCCATAAGTTCCACGGTCCTAAGGGCGTAGGCATTCTTTTTATTCGACGCGGCACTCCCTGGCTGCCCCAGCAACTGGGCGGCGGGCAGGAGCGGGAGCGGCGCTCCGGAACGGAGAACATCCCCGGTATTGTAGGCGCGGCCCATGCCCTGGAGCTGGCGGAAGAGGAGCGGCCGCAGACCGCTGCCCACTGCGCCCGTCTGCGAGACCGCATTATCCAGGGGATGCAAGCGTCCATACCTCACGCGTATCTCAACGGCCATCCCATCCAACGACTGCCGAATAATGTCAACTTCTCCTTTGAGAATGTTGAAGGCGAGCCTATTCTGCTTGGGCTGGACATGAAGGGCATTTGCGCCTCCAGCGGCAGCGCCTGCTCCTCCGGCTCCCTGGAGCCCTCCCACGTTCTCCTGGCCCTGGGCCAGTCCGCGGACCTGGCCCGCGGCAGCCTGCGGCTTACCCTTGGACGCAACAATACAGACGATGAAGTGGACCGATTGCTCTCCGTCCTTCCCGACCTGGTCCACCGCCTTCGCGAGATGCCCTCGCTCACAACAACTGGAACATAGCGAGTAGTAGACATGAAGTTTTACCGAGCGTTCATAACCCTGGTTATCCTTGTGGCTGCGATAGGCCCCACCGCCGCCTGCTTTGGAGGCTCCGCGTCCTGGGGCCGAACCTTCCAGGGACCTATCCTGGAGGTAACGCCTGTAGAATCGTTCACCGTGCCTGAGGTGGTCTACCAGGAAGACGACAAGAACACATACGTCATCAAGCCTTCCACCGGCAATGACCTTCTGGTCTTTCACGCCCGCATTGGGAACCACGCCGCCGACGTCGCCTTCATGGATATAGACAGCCAGCCTGCCGAAATAACCCTTGCCAGTGCCGGTTCAGTTAAGTCTGTCAACACTGCCCAGGTTAAGCAGCCTTTCGATGGCAGCGGCCAGCATCCCAGCCTGAACCGATACATCCCTTTTGTTCGCGGCACCCAGGAGTTGGAAAAGGGCTACGAACTGAATGGGTGGCTGGTATTCGACGTGCCCAAGGGCGATAAGCTTGAGCAGTTCAAGTGGGAAGCCGGCGGCGACGTCATCATCATTGATTTCTAGCCTCCCGCGTTCCCTACTTTGTACCAGGCACTATTCCTGATACCATTACAGGCATTTCCCGGCTTATTAACTCTCGCCATTTACACAGGAGGACTCCATGGCCGTAGACGTTGGACAAAAAGTCCCGGACTTTACGCTGCCCGATAGCGGCAACACCCCTCAGAAATTCAGCGACCTGGCCAAGGGCAAAAACGTTGTTCTGGCATTCTTCCCGGGCGCGTTTACCGGCGTCTGCACCAAAGAGGCTTGCTCTCTTAGAGACAGCGCGAGCAAGCTCAACACGATGAACGCCCAGGTTATAGGCATTTCCGTGGATTCACCCTTTGCCCAGAAGGGCTGGGCCACGGCTAACAACCTCAACTTTCCGCTTCTCAGTGATTACTCTCGAATAGTGGTAAACCAGTTTGGCGTTTCTCTGCCCAACTTCGCGAAGCTGGAGGGGTATACGGCTTCGCGGCGCGCCGTCTTTGTTATCGACAAGAGCGGCACCGTGCGCTACAAGCAGGTCACGCCATCCCCCGGCGTAGAGCCTAACTATGACGAGATTAACCAGGCTGTGGCAAAGCTACCGAAGTAGTCGCTGGCTTCGCTTTTGATTCGAGATTACGATAAGGCAGGCCGAGGCATAGCGCCTGGCCTGCCTTATAATATTCGCCATGGCTGACATTGCCCCGACACGTCAGGTACACCCGCCTCCCTGGCGCCGGCTGTTCCATCTCACCGCCGGCAGCTCTATACCTATCATAGGCGTCTTCGCGTCCAAGGAGGCTATGATTGTCCTCCTATCTGTCCTGGCTGGGCTCTCCCTTATAGTCGAAGCCGCGCGCATGTTCATCCCACCCCTCAACACCTTCCTGCTACGTTACCTCAAGCCGCTTCTCAAAGACGCTGAGAGCCGGCGATTCACCGGCTCTACCCATATGGTCATAGCAGCCTTATTCTGCTTCCTGTTCCTCGACAGAGGCTTCGCCGTGGCCGCTTTCCTATTCCTGTCGGCTGGCGATCCGATGGCGGCTATCATTGGCCGCCGCGCTCCCGGCTGGCGGCTCAACGGCAAGTCTCCCGTGGGCACCCTGACCCTATTGGCCACCGGCATGGCTCTTTCCTTTCTCCTCTGGTCTACCGACGTGGCCTCACCACTATGGGCGCTTCTGGCCGGCGCCGCTGTAGCCTCGGTGGTGGAGATATTACCTCTGCCGCTGGACGATAACTTCACTATTCCAGTCATCGCCGGCGCCGCCATGGGGATTATGACCTTGTAGGAGTGCCTACACTTATGGCGCGGCGTCTGGGGCGGTGAGGCGGTAGATGAGGCCGGGGGTGAGGCTTTCGTATTCCTGGGCGTCTTCCCAGGTGTCGAGGTCAAGGGTGAGGCCGAGGGAGTAGTTGATGGTGAATGGAAGGAAGATAGAGGCGGCCTGGGCGACGTGCTTTCTGAAGCTGGACTCGCCCATCATGAACTGGAAGGCAATGGGCTGGGGGAGGAAGATAGCGTTGGTACCGCCGCTGCGCTGGGCGGGGACGAGGACGGCGGTGTCTCGGTGGGGGGAGGATGAGATGAGCATGTCCAGGTCGCGCTTTTTGACGTAGGGGAGGTCACCGGGGAGGAAGAGGGGAGCTTTGTGGGTGTCCCAGGCGGTGCGGAAGGTGAGGTGGAGGATGGTGTTAAGGTCGGGGCCTGGGTCGGTTTTCCAGAGGGCGGCGTGGTCGGCGGCGAGGCGGCGGACGGGGTCGTCGGTGGCGACGACCCAGGTCTCGAGGGCGGCCTCCTGGCAGGCGCGGAGGGACTCGCGGAGGAGGTTGAGGGTGAGGCGCTGGCGCTGCTGGGGGTCGAGGTGAGGGGCGAGGCGGGACTTGGCCTGGGCGAGAGGTTTGACGGGGATGATAATGACTGGAGCGGGGGGGGTGGGCGCGGGGCTAGTCGACATGGGCTAGCTGGAGCACAAAACGGGCCAAGGCGACCTTGTCGTCGAGGGTGTTCATTATGGTGTTGGCGACGGCGGGCTCCATGCCGAGAGATTGTATGGCAGGGGCGTGGGCCTTGTCAGCGGTGTCGATGATAAAAATGTCGCAGAGGCCTTGGTACCATTTGGCGACCTCGACACAGTTTACCGGCATGCCCAGCTCGGCCATCATTTTGGCGGCGGGGCCTTTGACGGCGGCGCCGGCGACGATGGGGCTGACGGCGATGCGCTTGCCCCTTCGACCTTGCTCAGGACGGGCCTGGAAGGCCTCAATGCGTTTACGGACGCCTTTGAGGGCTAGTATGGGCGCGACGCTAAGGAAGGGGTTGGAGGGGCAGAATACCAGAACCCCGGCCGTCTTGAGGGCGGCGTCGAAGGTGGAAGAGGGGCGGGCTTTGGCTGCGCCTTTGTATTGAACGGCGCGGGCGGCGGGCTCGCAGTGGCGCTTGACGAAGTACTCTTGAAAGCGCAGAAGGCCTTCATTGGTGTCCACCAGGGTGCGGACGGGCTGGTCGGTCATGGGGGCTACGGCGTGCTTGATTCCGAGACGCTTGCAGAGGTCTTCGGTTATACGGGAGAGGGTGTGGCCCTGGCGGAGAAGATGAGTGCGCCGGATATGGGTAGCGAAGTCTTTGTCGCCGAGGTTGAACCAGGTGTCGTCGGCGTTATAGAGAGTGAGCATAGCCAGGGAGTTCCATGTCTCGTTGACGAGTCCCCAGCCTCTATGGGTGTCGTTGAGGCCGGCGAGGGTGTACATGACGGTGTCGAGGTCGGGGGAGACGTGGAGGCCGTGGAATTCATCGTCGTCGCCGGTGTTGACGACGATGGTGAGGCGGTCGGGAGGAAGGGCGCGAGTGAGGCCGAGGGCGAGCTTGGCGCCGCCGACGCCGCCGGCGAGGGCGAGGATGGAGGGAGATGTGAGGTTAGGCATAGAGGTATGTTTTCAGGGAGTCGTTTTGTGGCAATATCTCTTAACATCTTTTTTATTTGACAAACGAATATACAAACGAATAGCAACCGACCCAAGGCAGGTTATGGACTGCCATACGGATGGGATGACAGAAGGCCGCTGGGTATAGGTGAGTGCACATGCGGTAAAGGGTAGGGGATTGGAGGCGCTTAAGGCAAGAGGAAGTTGTCACTGGGAGGATAGAGAGGACAGGGTAAGGAGGTTGGTCTTAGACCCGTCCCTACGGCTGTTCCTATCACGCCGTCGCAGCCTCGCTGGATTATTATGACGGTCTTGGTAATAATGGGCGCATAAGTGGGGAACGGATAAAGTCGGCCGAATTTTGAGGCAGAGGAAAGGGGTTTGTTATGAAGCTGGCATTTTTTGACGATTACAAGCTGGGTGTGATTAAGGGAGACAGGATTGTGGACGTGAGCGAGGCGGTGAGGGGGGTAGTACACACGTCGCCGCAGGACCTGATAAGGCAGGTGATTGGGGACTTTCCGAGGCACCGGCGGTTGATAGAGGCGGCGGCGAGCAAGTCGCAAGGGGTGGTGGTAAGCGGGGTGAGGCTGCGAGCGCCGCTGCCGGAGCCGCCCCGGATTGTCGCCATGGCGGTGAACTATATGGAGAACGGGACTCGAGAGAAGGCGGCGGAGATTAACGCGTTCCACAAGTCGGCGAGCTGCGTCATCGGGAACGGGGACACCGTGATACTGCCGGACGCCGACGCGACGATTTTTGAGCAGGAGGCGGAGCTGGGGATAGTCATCGGCAAGAAGGCGAGCAAGGTAGAGAGGTCGAAAGCGCACGAGTACATCTTCGGCTACACGAACTTTTTCGACATATCGGCGCGAGGGTTCAGGCCGGAGGGGAGCGGGAGCTTTTTCTGGGGGAAGACGTGGGACACCTTTGGGCCCATGGGGCCGGCGATAACGACGTCGGACGAGATAAAGAATCCGATGAAGCTGCAGGTGAAGTCATGGATTAACGGGAAGCTGTACCAGGACTATTCGACCAGCGACATGGCGAACGATATACCTCGGATTGTGGAGTGGGTGACGTGGATGACGACGCTGCAGCCGGGGGATATCATCGCTTGCGGGACGAACCATCGAGGCCTGGCGGCGATTCAGAACGGGGATGTGGTGGAGATGGAGGCGGAGGGCCTTGGCCGCCTGATGGTGCGAGTGAACGACGAGCTGGGGAGGGAGTGGGATAGGAAGCCGAGGTTGGAGAAGAGCGCGGAGGAGATAAAGAAGATTAACGGGCCGGCGAGGCTGGAGAGATTGGGGAAGAGGAGTAGGTAGGAGATTCCAGAGGGGACAAGGGGGCAGGTCTGTGACCTGCCCCTACAAAGTCTGAGAACAATGATAGGCGGCATTGATACAGTATCGTTGAGCTAGTGTTCACCCTCACCCATTCGGCTACGCTCAGGGCAGGCGCTTATATTCTCTCCCTTGACGGGAGAGAATATAATAAACGAGAGCCATTCGAGGCGTGTGGTTAAACCGATGGGTCGACTCAATAGCGGTCGATTAGATTCGTCCCCTGAGTCTGCCGGAGGCGAACCTCGCTCGGAACCAGGGAGGTAAATGATGCGCGCAAATAAAAATGCCACAAGGGAGCTAGAGGACATCAGAGTAAACGTGAAACTGAAGCTGGCAGCATTGTGGGCAAGCCTCATGTTCGTATACCTGTATGTGGATGTTATCAGCTTCTATAAACCGGGGGTCATAGAGGACATCCTGGCAGGCATAGTTTGGGAATTCGAGATTACCCAAGGGTGGGCGTTGGGAGGACTAGCGTTAATGACGTTCCCTAGCCTGATGGTGTTCCTGTCTCTGGCAATGCCAGCCAAAGTGAATCGCTGGATGAACATCATAGTGGCTGCACTGTATGTCGCTGTTTCGATAGGGAATGCGATAGGAGAGTCGTGGGTATTTTACTTTGTATTCGCCGCTATTGTAGAAGTTGCTCTTCTTTTACTCGTTGTCCGATACGCATGGAAGTGGCCGAAGGTTGAAATGTGAAAGGATTGGGACGGAGGCTCTCAGAAAATGTCTATCCAGCGTGAATTGTGCTTTGGCGCGCGAGGTCGCATTCGGTGCAAGAGGTGGTGGGAAGGTGGAGGAAGGGTAGGACGCCGCCGCGTCTGATGCCGAGGGCGCGGAACTGGGCGACTACTTCGGATTTGGCGAGTCAGGGAGGGCGGGTTGGGAGAGATTATGATAAAAGAGAAATGGATTCGTGGTTCTATTGAGTGTATTGTACTTCCAGGGTTTACCCCTCATTTTCCGAATAGTATTTCAAAAGGTGTTCAATAGTCCTTTCCCACAAGGGGAGAGGAAAGAAGAAGGGGGGCTGGGAAGAGCGTATACAGTCAGCACACAAGGCAGCCTAGGTGTGCATGTGGGGGTGGCCCTCCGGACTGGAGGAGGGGGCGGGGCGTCAACAGCCGGGCTGGCCGAGGTTGCCGCAGCAGGGGCGACGGGTCTTGATTTTGCGCCAGTTGTTGCGGAGGGCGAGGCGGAGTTTGGTGGGGAGAGGCGCGGGATAGGCTTTGAAGTTGGAGAAGAAGTTTCTCATATCCAATACCGCTCAAATACCTCGACTATTCACGGGTACGTCTTTCGAGAAGGCAGGCCTTGTGTTTAATCGAGATACCATCCCCTTAGTCCCCTTTCCCGACTGCATCGGGACTGAGTACAGCCTGCTGGAAGGGGAAGGAACAAATAAGGATCACCTCATCACCCTCTAGCTCCCTCTTCTCCATTGCAATAGGAGAAGAGGGAGAACCTGAGAGAAAGATATGCATTCAGGCGGTTCCTCATGAGGAGGGGAGAAATTTTAAGAAATAGAAGGTGTGCTAGGCTTAACCGTAGCGTCTGCGGTCTTTTTGGGGTGGTGGAATCGGAAGGTGGACATTTTGACGAGCTTGTTGTAGGAGCCGAATCGTTCTTCAAGGTTGCCCTCCACCAGGTCTAACGGGTCCAGGGGCTCGTCGCCGTTATCGAAGACGCGTTTGAGCTTGTAGGTGGTGTGGCGCTCGGCGGGGATGCGTCCTGCGTCGCGGATGGCGTGTCGAAACTCGGAGGGGCGGACGAGCTGGCCGTGGAGGGCGCCGGCGGCGGTGGAGATGCTTTCGTTTATCAGGCTGCCGCCCATGTCGTTGACGCCGGCGGCGAGGAGCATCTGGGAGACCTTGAGGCCTTCCTTGACCCAGGAGACCTGGAGGTTGGGAATCCAGTTGTTGAGCATGATGCGGGAGACGGCGTGCATTCGGAGGACTTCCAGGCCGGTGGCGCCCGGTCGTACGCCGGAGACCTTCTTGCGGAAGAACATGGGAGCCTCGGCGTTGATGAAGCTGAGGGGGACGAACTCGGTGAAGCCGCCGGTGGCCTTCTGGATATCGCGGATGTAGGCGATGTGGCGGGCCTGGTGCTCGGAGGTTTCGACGTGGCCGTACATGATGGTGGAGGTGGTGGGGATGCCGAGCTGGTGGGCGGTGGTGATGACCTCGGTCCACTGGGCGACGTTGATGCGGCCGGGGGCGATGCGGTCGCGGACGTCCTGGTCAAGGATTTCGGCGGAGGTGCCTGGAAGGGAGCCGACGCCGGCGTCCTTGAGGGCCTTGAGGTAGTCGGCGATGGAGCATTTGGAGCGGACGGAGCCGTAGAGGACTTCTTCGGGGGAGAAGCCGTGGATGTGGATGTCGGGGAGGTCGGCTTTGATGGCCTCGGTGAGGCGGATATAGAGATCACCCTCCATTTGGGGAGGGAGGCCGGCCTGGACACAGACCTCGGTGGCGCCCAGGTCCCAGGCCTCGCGGGCGCGGCGGACGATTTCTTCGGTGGGAAGGAGGTAGCCCTCCTCGGTGCGGTGGTCGCGGGAGAAGGCGCAGAAGCCGCAGCGTTTGATGCAGACGTTGGTGAAGTTGATGTTTCGGTTGACGACGTAGGTGACGATATCGCCGACGGCGCGGCGTCGAAGCTCGTCGGCGACGGTGATGGTGGCGTTGAGCTCGAGGCTGGTGGTGTTAAGGAGGGCGACGGCCTGGTCGACAGAGATATCGTGGCCGTCCAGGGCGGTGGAGAGGGCGCGGGCGACGTCGGGACGAACGGTGGAGAGGAGTCGATTCAGCGAATCCCGGGCAGAATCGTCCACGCCTTGTTGATCTGAGCGGAATTGGTTTGTCGGCTTTGATGTGCGGATTGTGTCCATAGGGTTTCACCCCTCATCCTGCGCCTTCTCCCACAAGGGGAGAAGGGATTTTCTTGGTGGCTTGGCAGTCCTTGTGTCTCACCCCTAAGCTCTCAATTACCACCAGGCGTCCAAGAGGGGAAAGGAAATTAGATGGCACCTCGGCATTTTCATAGCGATGATGAGGAGGCGGTGTTGGTGCGGACATATCGTTGGATACCCCCTTTCACATAGCCATCGGAGTCGGCCAGAGAAAGGGCGCGCTCGCGGATAGGCTGAGGGAGAAAATCGGACTCGTCCAGTATATATCTAGGATACACCGGAAGGCGAGGTTTTAGGTTAAAGCCCAGGGCGGCGGTGTGGCGGTGGAGGTCGGCGAGGCTTGGCCAGGGGGCCTCGGGGTTGACGTAGTCGATGGTGAGGGGCGAGACGCCGCCCCAGTCGTTGATGCCGGCGAGGAGGTAGATGGGGTAGTCGCTGGCGCTGAGGTTGGGCGGCACCTGGATGCTCATGTGGGGGCCAAGGATAAGTCGGGCGACGGCGACGGTCCATAGGAGGTCCAGGGTGGAGGCGTCGGGGTGGGAAGACATGTCGGTGGCGGGCTTGGCGCGGAAGTTCTGGATGATGACCTCCTGGACGTGGCCGTAGGTCTGGTGGGAGTGGCGGATGGCGAGGAGGGTGTCGATGCGCTCCTGACGGGTCTCGCCGATGCCGATGAGGATGCCAGTGGTGAAGAGGACTTTTAGCTGGCCGGCGATGTCCAGGGTCTTGAGTCGGACGGCGGGGTACTTGGAGGGGGCGCGGTGGTGGGGCATGCCCGGGAGGGTGAGTCTGGGGCTGAGGACCTCCATCATGACGCCCATGGAGGTGTTGAGGGGTTTTAGTCCGGACATTTCGCGGCGGGACATGGTGCCGGGGTTGGCATGGGGGAGGAGGGTGGTCTTGTCCAGGACGCGGGTGGACACGTGTCCAAGGTAGTCCAGGGTGGTGCGGAAGCCGCGGCCGGCGAGCCACTGCTTGGCCTGGGGGTACCGCTGCTCGGGGCGCTCGCCGAGGGTGAAGAGGGCTTCGGTGCAGCCGAGGCGCTGGCCGGCGGAGGCAACTTCCACAGCCTGGTCAGGGGTCATGTAGAGGCGGTCCGTTTGGGAGGGAGACTGTCGGAAGGTGCAGTAGCCGCAGAAGTCTCGGCAGAGCTGGGTAAGGGGGATGAAGACTTTAGGGGAGAAGGTGACGGTGTTGCCGTGGCCTTGGTCTCGGAGGATGGCGGCGGTGCGGCAGAGAGCGGGGAGGTCTTGGGGGGTGGAGTGGGTGAGGGTTTGGGCGGTAGTGTCGTCGGGGAGGTGGCCGTCGAGGGCGGCGGAGACGAGGGGTTGGAGGGTGGGGGAGAGGGAGGAGAGGGGGTCGGAGGGCGCGGGGAGGAGGCCCAGGGTGGTGGCGAGAGCCGACACGTCGGCTTGCCCCGATTGAATGGGGTAGTTTGTGGGGCAGATGGGGTTATGGGTGGTGATGGGGGTCATGGGGGTATTGTAGCCTTGAACGAAAAGGACGACAAAGCCCTACTATTTACGAACTACCCGACCTTCACGAAGCCAATCGGCCACTTGATTCCAGGATTTAGTCCTTGCGTTAATGCTCGCCCTCGGTTCTTGCCATCTAATGCCAGCTTTGCCCACTATCAAAGTACCAATGTTGCTTCCGGAAGAGTCTCTGACTTCAAAGGAGACAGCTTGGGTTCCTCGAAGTTCTTGCTTCTCTAAACTAATCTCAATTTTCATGTAAAACCTCTGAAATTTTTGGCGGATAGTATATTATACGGTTCATTTTTTGATTTCATTAAAGGAATATAGAATGCCATGTAGTCAACGGGATTTTTCATAGAATGCAGGCTTTCTCTCGTAGAGGTCTTAGTAATGATTGCGAAAATCTTATTACTAATTGCTAACCTTCTTGCCATAGCTGCGTTTATGGCGCTGCTGGTGGCGCCGATGTATTCGGAGGAGGAGGTGGTGGTGACAGCAGAAGGTGTGATGGAAGTGAAAAGCACGTCGGCGACGATTGTGGAGGAGAATGGGTGGTGGGTGGTAGGGCTGTTGGTGGGGCCGGTGGTTGTGGTGGCGGTGGGATCGGCGGTGGGGTGGTGGAGGCGGAGTCGGGGGGCGCTGTGGGTGACGGTGGGGGTGATGTTGGCGTTTTGTGCGGTGTCGTTGGCGCCGGTGGGGATGTTTTACGCGCCGTCGGCGCTGGTGATGGTGGCGGCGGCCGTGATGGTGGGGAGGCGAAGGCCGGATGCTTCGCTTCGGGCCGACCCTTCGACAGGCTCAGGGCGATCGGCCCTTCGCTCAAAGGACCGCCGGTGAAGGTGAGCGCGATTGTTTTGGCGGGGGGTAGGAGTTCCAGGATGGGGGTGGAGAAGGCGTCGCTGCTGGTGGGTGGGAGGACGATGCTGTCGCGGGTAGTGGAGGCGGTGTCGTCGGTGGCGGAGGAGGTGCTGGTGGTGAGGGCGGTGGGGCAGCGGTTGCCGGATTTGAAGGGGTATGAGGTTAGGATTGTAGAGGATGAGGAGCCGCACGGGGGGCCGCTGGGGGGGTTGGTATCGGGGTTGAGGGCGGTGAAGGGACAATGGGCGCTGGTGGTTGGGTGCGATATGCCGTTTTTGGATCAGAGATTACTCCAGTGGCTTGTGGATGTGGCAATGGTTTCTGGTCAGCAGGGTTTCACCCTCACCTTAAATCCTCTCCCATCAAGGGAGAGGAAAGAAGAACCGAAGGGTGAAGTGACCTCGCCCCTACGTGGCGGCAAGGGGCCAAGAAGAGGTCCGTGGGATGCGGTGGTGCCGGTGGTGCATGGGCGGGCACAGGTGCTGCATGCGGTGTGGTCGAGGGGATGTTTGGGGGTGGCGGAGGGGATGGTGTCGGAGGGGAAGGGGTTGCGGGATGTGCTGGGTGGGGTGAGGGTGAAGTGGGTGGAGGAGGGGGAGTGCGAGGCGCGAGACCCAGGGCTACGATCGGTTTTTAGCGTGGACACGCCGGGGGACTGGGCGCTGGCGGAGGCGATGGGGGGTGAGGAGTGGCTGCTGCTCAACGAGGCTTAGCAGCAGATGGCCTATCGCAGGGAAGCGATGGGGGAGCCTGGCATTCCATCCTTCTGGAGAAGGGACTCGGACAACTCGCGGACCTGACGTAGGTTAAAGGGTTTGAACATCAGGGCGTCGACGTCTAGCCTTTGGACTTTAGTTTTCTGTAATTCCTGCTCGATGGACATGAGGACTACGACCTTGGCGTGAGAGGTGCGCTGATGGTGTTTAATGCGGTCAATGGCGATCCATGCCAGTCCGTCAGGAACGGTGACGTCGATAAAGACTAGAGGGGGCTGGTGGTTCCAGGCCATCTCGAGGGCGTCTTTGCTATCGGCGGCGAAGAAGAGCTGCCAGTCACGCTCAAAAAAGATGGCCCTGAACAGGTCCCAAACTAGAGGCTCGTGATTAACTATTAGAACTTTAACTGGGTGGGATGCTTCCATATGCAGACACCTTTTCCCTAGGCATGTCTAATTTTCCAGGCTCATGGCGAGGCGCCACTAGGGTGGAGACCACCAAAGGTGCTGGGGAGGGCATGTAACGTCGATGATAAAGGGTGGTAGGAGAGAATCATCGTACGCCTGGAGTTATTCAAAGGGCTGGCCGAAGCGGCCTCGGTGGGCTATTTGAGAGAGGGGTTTGCGCTGTTTTTTGCCTCGGCCAAGGGTTTTCTTGGGATAACCGAGGGGTATGACAGCTATCACATCGAGTTCTTTGGGTATGCCTAGAAGCGCGTTGACCTGGTCGAGAGACCTCAAGAAGCCAACCCAGTTGGAGCCTACGCCCTCGGACCAGGCGGTGAGAACCATGGACTGGATGGCGCGGCTGGCGTCGGAGACGGAGTAGGGGGACTTTTCGATGGCTACGACGATGGCTATGGGGGCCTGGGCGACGTAGGACCTGGAAGGCGTCGTACCAGCGAGGCGGTGGAGGGTGTCACGGTCGTTGACGACGATGAAGTGCCATGGCTGGCCGTTCATGCTGCTGCCGGTGAGGCGCCCGGCCTCGAGGATGCGGCGGAGGAGGTCGGGGGGCAGGGGTCTCTCCTGGTAGTCGCGGACGGCGAGGATGGTACGGACTGTCTTGAAGGCTTCCATGGTTGACCTTCTTTCTGACTATAAAAGGACGACCTTAAGCAGATAGGGCCAATTGCTATCTAAATGAGAACGGAGGGCACCCCATTTTAGTCTTCCCTCTGAAGATGGCTAGTGCTAGTTATCCCGGTACGCTTTAGAGATGGAAGAGTGATGGAAGAGTGATGGAAGAGTGATGGAAGGTGGCATTGATAAAGTATCGAGTCCACAGTGTTTCACCCTCATCCTACGCCTTCCCCCATCAAGGGGGAAGGAATTTTCTTGGAAGCAGTTGATCCCTTCATGCTTATCGAACCTCAATTAGCACCAGGCGTTCAGGGGGCAAAAGACAAAGGGGCTAGCCGAGGCGTTAAAGTCTGTTTCACGTTCAGGGTGACGTGCTGAGGTCACTTCATGGCGGAGTAGCGGGTGGGGCGGAGGACGGTGTTGACGGCTTTGGAGATGAGGGGGCCGTCTTTTTCGGTGGCGGCGGCGATGGCGGGCCACTTGCCGCAGTCGCGGAAGGACTGCCACTTTTTCTCCATGTCGGCCTGGTCTTTGAATCGCATCATGTAGTAGAACTTGGAGCTGTCGCCAACGGCCTCGGTCCAGTAGCCGACGCATTCCATGCTGAGTTCTTTAAAGAGGGCTTCGGTGTGTTTTTCGAAGCGGTCGATGAGGGCGGGCATTTTGCCGGGCATGGCGTAATAAATTCTGAGTTCGTAGATCATTTTTCCTCCCCTGGGGGCGTTGGAGAGATTTTAAGGGTAATTTGGGTAGTGGGCTATACCCTTACTGAGAGACACAAGAGCTGTTAAGGAAAGTTACATAGTCTGGCGGACGGAGCGTAGTGCTAGGGTTTCACCCTCTCTTCTGTTCTCCCCCATCAAGGGGGAGAAAGTAAAAAGAAGAGGACACAGTGTTCGAAGCGCTAGATAAGCTTGGCCTGGGGGGAGTCTTTTTCTTTGTTGGGGGGAGGAATCCGGAGGTGCTGGTAGGCGCGGGGGGTGGCGGTGCGGCCTCGCGGGGTGCGGTCCAGGAAGCCGAGCTGCAATAGAAAAGGCTCGTAGACGTCCATGATGGTGTCGGCCTCCTCGCTGATGGAGGCGGCGAGGGTGTCGAGGCCGACGGGGCCGCCGGAGAACTTTTCGATGATGCTGCGGAGGAGACGATGATCGATATCGTCGAGGCCGAGGGGGTCGACCTCCAGCTTGGCGAGAGCTTCCAGGGCGACTTTTTTAGTGACCTTGCCGTCGCTAAGAACCAAGGCATAGTCGCGGGCGCGCTTGAGGAGGCGGTTGGCGACTCGAGGGGTGCCGCGGGAACGGGCGGCGATTTCGCGGGCGGCGCCGGCGTCGAGGTCGACGTTAAGGATGGTAGCGGAGCGCCGGACGATGGACTCCATAGCGGGGAGGTTGTAGAACTCGAGTCGGTAGATGGAGCCGAAGCGGTCTCGAAGGGGCGCGGAGAGCATGGCGTATCGTGTGGTGGCGCCGATGAGGGTGAAGGGGTTCACCTTGAGGTTCACGCTGCGGGCGCCCATACCTTTGCCCATGACCCAGGAGAGGAAGAAGTCCTCCATGGCGGGGTAGAGGACCTCCTCGACGGGGCGGCTGAGGCGGTGGACCTCGTCGATGAACAAGAGGTCGCCGTTTTTGAGGGAGGTGAGGATGGCGGCCATGTCGCCGGCGCGCTCGATGGCGGGGCCGGAGGTGACGCGGATGTTGACGCCCATCTCGCGGGCGATGATGTGGCCGAGGGTGGTCTTGCCGAGGCCGGGGGGGCCGTAGAGGAGGATGTGGTCGAGGGGCTCCTTGCGAAGCTGGGCGGCCTGGATGGCGATGGAGAGGTTGTCTTTAATCTTGTCCTGGCCGACGAAGTCTTTGAGGGAGCGGGGCCGGAGGGAGAGGTCTATACCCTGGTCTTCGTCGTGGGCCTTGCCTGAGACCAAACGTTCTGTTGTCATGGTACGTCAATTGTACAGGCGTCGGAGGGGGAGGGCAACGAAGGTGGGGAGCGGGTTTGGAGGAGAGTTAGGATGGCTTTTGGGCGGTGAGTTGTGTAAAATATGATAATCAGACTTTATGGTGTGGCTATGGCAGAGGTAATAACGGCTACTAAGTTGGCCAGGGGACTATCAAGAATTCTAGATAGGGTTAAGAGAGGTGAGAGGTTTACAGTGTTACGCAACGGGATACCCGTAGCAATCATAAGGCCGATAGAATCCAAGAAAGGAATAACAGTAAAAGAGTTCGTAGATCTGTGGGATACAATATCCAAGCCAGACGAAGACTTTTGGAAGGACCTTGAAGAGATTCATAACTCGGAGACTATGATGGAACCACCAAGGAGCATCTAAAACACATTAATTGCGATGGTGTCGAATGGAAAAGACGATAACGGCAACAGAATTGGCGAGAGAGCTGTCTGAGATATTGAATAAGGTGAAGTACAAAGGAGAGCGTTATACAGTAACGCGCAACGGTATGCCTATTGCGACCATAGGCCCGGCAACGCCGCCCAAATCAGTTACATTTCGTGAGCTTATGGGCAGCCTGAAGAAAGTACCATGGCCCGATGAGGACTTTGCCAAGGACTTGAGGGAGATACAGAAGAGGCAGTCCAAATCGGAGCCGCCATCGTGGCCGTCCTGATTGACTCCAGCGTTTTTATCAGCCTGGAGCGTAGCGGTGAGCCGCTGGAGGGGTTTATTGAGTCGTTAGGCGACGAGGAATCATACCTGGCTTCGATGACGGCGGCGGAACTGCTCATAGGTGTCCATAGGGCAGATTCAGAGGAACGGCGCATGAGAAGGCAAAATTTTGTGGAACAGACGCTGTCACTGGTCACCGTAGTGCCATTTGATTTACAGGTAGCAAGGACTCATGCAGCACTTTGGGATCGAATGGCCGCGGCCGGAGGTCTAATAGGTGATAGAGACTTAATGATTGCTGCCACGGCGCTGACATACGGATATGATGTACTTACACTGGACCTGCGGGATTTTGGACGGGTGCCTGACTTAACTGTCAGGCGGGCTAACCTTTGAGTGTTTAATATAAGCAGCCGAAGATTGAGGAGTGAACGTGGCTAGTAAGAGCAAGAAGGAGTGGAAGGAGAAGACGCTGGAACCGTCGGTGAGACGGTTTGCGGAGCGTCAGGAGAGGTTCGAGACGGAGTCGGGGTTGGAGGTGGAGGCGGCGTACGCGCCAGAGGACTTGGATCACGCCGGGTTTGAGTACGGGCGGGAACTGGGGTATCCGGGGGAGTACCCGTACACTCGCGGGGTGCAGCCGAACATGTATCGAGGGCGGGTGTGGACGATGCGGCAGTATTCGGGGTATGCGTCGGCGGAGGAGAGCAATCGACGGTACAGGTACTTGTTGGAGCAGGGGCAGACGGGGCTGAGCGTGGCCTTCGATTTGCCGACGCAGATTGGCTACGACTCGGACCACCCGCTAGCCAAGGGTGAGGTGGGGAAGGTGGGGGTGCCGATTTGCCACATCGACGACATGGACACGCTGCTGAAGGACATCCCGCTCGAGGAGGTCAGTACGTCCATGACCATCAACGCCACGGCGTCGGTGCTGCTGTGCCTGTATATGGCTGTGGCGCGGCAGCGGGGCGTGGGGTTGGATAAGATCAGCGGGACCCTGCAGAACGACATTCTGAAGGAGTACATCGCGAGAGGGACTTATGCGTACCCGCCTCGGCCGTCTATGCGGTTGGTGGTGGACGTGTTCAAGTACTGCTCGGCACAAGTGCCCAGGTGGAACGCCATCAGCATCAGTGGGTACCACATGCGGGAGGCGGGGGCGACGGCGGTGCAGGAGCTAGCGTTCACCTTTGCCAACGCCATCGCATATGTGGAGGCGGCGGTGAAGTCTGGGCTGAAGGTGGACGAGTTCGCGCCCCAGCTATCGTTCTTCTTCGTGTCGCATAACAACCTGTTCGAGGAGGTGGCGAAGTTCAGGGCGGCGCGGCGGATGTGGTCGAAGATAATGAAGGAACGGTTTGGGGCGCAGAACCCGCGGTCGATGATGCTAAGATTTCATACACAAACGGCGGGGGTGACGCTGACGGCGCAGCAGCCGGACAACAACGTGGTGCGAACGACGGTGCAGGCGCTGGCGGCGGTCCTGGGAGGGACGCAGTCGCTGCATGTGAACTCTAAGGACGAGGCGCTGGCGCTGCCGACGGAGGAGTCGGCGCAACTGTCGCTGAGGACACAGCAGATACTGGCCAACGAGAGCGGGGTGGCCGACGTGGTGGACCCGCTTGGGGGATCGTATTTCATAGAGGACCTGACGGGCAGGCTGGAGAAGGCGGCATGGAAGTATATCGAGCAAATCGACCAGATGGGGGGCGCGGTGTCGGCGCTGGAGCGGGGGTTTCAGATGCGGGAGATAGGGGAGTCTGCGTACCGGCACCAGAGGGAGGTGGAGCAAGGTCGACGGATAATTGTTGGGATGAACAAGTATGTGACTGAGGAGCCACCGATTAAAGGTCTGCTGCGGATAGACCAGGCAGCGGCGAAGCGGCAAATGGAGCGGCTGCAAAGGTTCCGCAGGGGGCGGGATGCAGGCGTGTCGAAGAAGGCGCTGGGGAGGCTGGAGGAGGCGGCGCGAGGGGAGGAGAATTCGGTGGCGTCGATACTGGAGGCGGTGGAGGTGCGGTGCACGCTGGGGGAGATATGCGACGTGTTAAGGAAGGTGTTTGGGGAGCAGAGGGAGATGGCGGGGGTGTAAGCTTCTCCGAATGCCCAAACGCTATCAACCTAGAGAGTTAAACCTTGTTTTGGAACACCTAGGATGGCGACAGACTCGCCAGCGTGGCAGACATGCTATCCTTACGAAAGCAGGGGCATACCGAAATATTGCAGTGCCAATGTCAAGCAGAGAGGTTTCTATTGGCACATTTTACTCGATACTCAAGACAGCAAGTTTAACCAGAGAAGATTTTGATAACATGGCCGAAGAGGTCTTGTGATGAAGACAAAAAGGCTAACTGTAATACTTCTTTCTCAGCCTGATGGTGGATATCAGGCTTTTTCCCTTGGCATCCTAATTGCATAACAGAAGGCGAAACAGTAGAGGAGGCTCTGAAGAACGGAAAAGAGGCGCTGGAATTACTTTTGGAGGTCGAGGCAGAGCAGGGCAACGACGGCTCAGTGGAAGACTGGATGAAAGTCTCAGATGTAGTGGTAAGAGAATTGGATATCAGGGTGCCTACGTCCAGCAAGAGCAAGACTAAATACTCGGCTAGCATGAAGGAAGAAAAAGCCTCATATAAAACAACTCGAAAAACGAGACAGTAACATGAATTTCCTGCTAACAGAAGAAGAGAAGATGTTGCAGGCGGCGGTGCGGGAGTTTGTTGAGCGGGAGGTGAAGCCCCGCTCTAGGGCGACGGATGAGGCGGAGGAGTTCGACTGGGAGGTGTGGAAGGGGATGACGGGTTTAGGGCTAGCGGGGATTGGGGTGGACGCCAGGTATGGGGGCACGCCGGGGACGCACCGTCAGATGGTGCAGGTTATCGAGGAGGTGAGCCGGGGGGATGCGGCAGCGTCAGTGAGCCTGCTGGCGCACAGGTCGCTGGCGATGGAGACGGTGCTGCAGTTCGGCAACGACAAGCAGAAGGCTAAGTACATTCCGGGCGCGGTCAAAGGGGAGAAGATACTGGCGTGGGCGCTGACGGAGCCGGGGTCGGGGTCCGACGCGGCGGCGATGCAAACGACGGCGGTTAAGAAGGGCGACCACTATGTTTTGAACGGCAGCAAGATGTTTATTACGAACGGGGACATCGCCGAGGCGGTGATGGTCTTCGCGACCCAGGACAAGAGCCAGAGACACAAGGGCGTGAGCGCATTCATAGTGGACAAGGGGTTGGAGGGATTTGAGGCGCACAAACAGTCGGGGAAGATGGGGCTGAGGGGGTCGAACACGGTGGAGCTGACGTTTCGGGATACGCCGGTGCCAGTGGGGAACAGGCTGGGCGAGGAGGGGAAGGGATTTCGGTACGCGATGGAGATACTGGACTCGAGCCGCATAATCATCGCGGCGCAGAGCGTGGGGATAGCGCAGGGGGCGTTCGAGTCGGCGGTAAGGTATGCGCAGCAGAGGAAGACTTTTGGGAAGCCGATAGGCGAGCACCAGGCGATCCAGTTCATGCTGGCGGACATGGCGACGGATATTTACGCGTCGCAGGCGATGACGCTGCATGCGGCGACGCTGAAGGACCAGGGGCTGCCGTATTTGCAGGAGGCATCGATGGCGAAGCTGTACGCGTCGGAGGCGTGCTTCCGGGTGGCGTCCAAGGCGGTGCAGATTTACGGGGGGATTGGGTACTTTAAGGAGAGCGACGTAGAGAGGTATTTCAGGGACTCGAGGGTAACGAGCATATATGAGGGGACGTCGGAGATACAGAGGCTGGTGATAGCGCGGCAGATTTTGGAGCAGTATAAGTAGAGGCCGAGGATGGTACTATTTGCTCAAAGTCGGTGGCTGGCACGCTGTACCCTCCACTCATCCCCGACCCCCCCTTCGGCCAGGCTCAGGACAGGCCTCAAGGGGGGAGAGGACTAGATGGGCCAGGGAGGCTTGGTAACCAACCGATTGAATAACGCCCGCAAGCGAATAAAGCACAGAGGACAAGCGTGAACAGCTCGTGCAGTGTGCAACATATTGACCATGTGGGGGTGGCGGTGAGGGATATTGGGGCGGCGATGAAGTTTTTCGAGAAGACTTTTGGTATAAAGCCGTCGCCGGTGAAGGTGCTAATAGACCAGGGGGTGAAGGCGACGCTGCTGGCGGTGGGGCAAACTCGATTGGAGCTGCTGGAACCGTTGAGCGCGGAAACGACAGTGGGGAAATTCATCGAGAGGCGAGGCGAAGGGCTGCATCACCTGGCGTTCAACGTGGAGGATGTGTCGAAGGGGCTGGAGTCGGTGAAGGGACAGGGGGTGGAAGTCATCGACAAGGCGCCGAGGGAGGGCCTGTCTGGCATGATAGCGTTTCTGCATCCGAGGTCAACGTTTGGCGTGCTGACGGAACTGGTACAATCGGTCGACTAATATCTACTGGCTGAGAGCGGAGAATATGACAGAGCAGCAGAGGAAAATACGTGTGCTGGTGGCCAAGCCAGGCCTGGACGGGCACGACCGGGGGGCCAAGGTCATTGCGAGGGCGCTGCGGGACGCGGGTATGGAGGTTATCTACACGGGGATACGGCAGACGCCGCAGATGATTGTGGAGACGGCGTCGCAGGAGGATGTGGACGTGGTGGGGCTGAGCATACTATCGGGGGCGCACCTCGAGATATTTCCGGAGATTATGAGCGGGCTCAAAGAGAAGGAGATGGGGGATGTTTTGGTGGTGGTGGGTGGTATAATACCTAAAGAAGACCACGAAGCGCTGAAGGCGATGGGCGTACGGGCGATATTCGGCCCCGGCGCCTCGACGCAAGAGATAGTCAAGTATCTAGGGGAAGCGACGGAAGATAAGCTGCGAACATAGGCCTCGCGGAATTTGGCAGAGCAAGAGCGCAAAGAAGCCCGCCAAACTGCGACGAAACTTGACAGTCAGAAGGGCATTCAAATATAATTTTCGTCGTTTTGGCTTGCAGGAGTGATAGTGCGTTACGATATTGGACAATTTCTCAAGGAGCCGATGGGCTCAGTCCGCGACTACGAGGTGGATACCGGAGTAGTCATGGAATCGGGCGAGAAAGAGCGGGTGAAAGGACACTTGAGCCTGACCCGCTTAAACAGGAGCATCTGGGTCAGGGGCAGGCTGGAGGCGGAGGTCGGCGGAGTGTGCAGCCGCTGCCTGACGTCGTTGAGGCAGCCCGTCACAGCGTTTATCGACGAGATGTTCCAGCTAAAGATACCGCAATACATGCGCCCCGAACCTACGGGAGAGGGGGAGGAGCCTGAGTTCACTATTGGCGACGACCACGTGCTGGACTTGGAGGAGGTTGTACGTCAGGCTTTTATACTGAACGCGCCGATGAAGTCACTTTGCAGGGATGACTGCAAAGGTATATGCTCTGTCTGCGGCGGCAATAGGAACACGCAGCCCTGCGACTGCGAAGCCCGTTCCACTAATCCTGTGTTGAACAGGCTGGCGGATTTACTAACACGCTCAGGAGAAGAGTTCTAATGGCCCCTCTGCCAACAAAGAAATTAACTCGAGCCTTCAGCCGGAGGAAGTTTACAGCCTACCGTCTTGAGGCGCAGCACGTATCTATCTGCTCCCAGTGCCACGGCTCCAAGCGGCCTCACAGGGTCTGCATGCACTGCGGATACTATAAGGGCCGGCAGATACTTAAAGTGGGGACCGCCATAGAGGGAGAATAAACTGGCCTATGAGGCCAGTTTCCATGTTTGGGCTTGTCGCGCATTCTCTCAGGCCAATCAAGGAGGGCCTTAGTGGATACAGAAGCCAACGTTAAGGCGGCTTATCTTTTTCCCGGTCAGGGTTCACAGGCGGTAGGGATGGGACAGGACCTCTACAAGTGCTCCAAGCGAGCCAGGGAAGTGTTAGAAATGGCAGACGCGTCTCTGGGCTTCCCATTGAGTAAGCTCATGTTCGAAGGGCCGGCGGAGGAACTGGAGAAGACAGCGTATTCGCAACCGGCGATTATGATAACGAGCCTGGCGGCGCTGGCGGCCTTTGAGGAGTGCCGGAACGGCAATAAGATGCAGCCTATGGCGGTGGCGGGACATAGCCTGGGGGAATACACGTCGCTGGTGGCGGCGGGTGTTGTGGATATAAAGGATGCGCTGAAGCTGGTCTGGGAGCGGGGCCGCCTGATGCAAGAGGCAGCGGATAAGCAGAAGGGCAGCATGGCGGCGATCATCGGCATGGAGGAAGGGAAGCTGGCGGAGGTGTGCCGCGAGGCCGGAGTGGAGATAGCGAATATCAATTCGGAAGAGCAGGTGGTCATCAGCGGGGACAAGGAAGGGATAGAGAAGGCGGTGGCCCTAGCCACGGCGCGGGGCGCGCGGAAGGCGATACCGCTGGCGGTGGCGGGGGCGTTCCATTCGCAGCTGATGGCGCCGGCGCAGGAGGGACTGCGCCGGGCTATAGCCAGCATGAAATTTCAAGACCCCAAGGTGCCTATAGTCGCTAACATTACGGGGCGGGAGCTTACCTCCGCAGAGGAGGTGAGACGGGAGTTAGAGCACCAGCTGTGTCATTGCGTGCAATGGAAACGATCGGTGGGGAGGATGATGGAGATGGGGGTCTGCACCTTTGTGGAGTTTGGGCCGGGCCGGGTGCTGTCAGGGCTGGTGAAGCGGATAAATCGTGAGGCGGTAGTGGCCAATGTGGGGGATATGGCGTCGGCGCAGAAACTGGCGACAAGCGGCGCGGAATAGCACTTTACCTGGAAGCCTTAAGACACTAATATGCAACGAACGAAAGCGCCATTTTCGAGACGCACGGCCCGGGCTGTAGCCCTGAAGGCCTTATACGAAAGCGACGCTTCAGGACATTCAGCGATGGAAGCGGGGAGCCGCTTAGTGCAGGATGAGGAGATTAACACTGAGGGCACAGCCTTCGCGATGGAATTGGTGAAGGGAACGGTGGAGCATTCCCAAGAGATAGATGGGTTAATAGCTAAGTTCGCGCCCGCCTGGCCGGTGGAGCAGATACCGGTAGTTGACCGGAACATACTGCGAATGGCAATCTTTGAGATGATTTTTCACAAGGCCACGCCACCAAAGGTGGTGATTAACGAAGCGGTAGAGCTGGCAAAGACCTTTGGGAGCGAGAGCTCGCCACGGTTTGTTAACGGAGTGCTGGGATCGCTGGCGGGGCAGCACAGCGCTCAGGAACTCGAAGCGACCAATAAGAGGGAGAGGTAAAATGGCGACAGTGCAGGAGAGGGTCCAGGTTATTGTGGCCGACAGGCTGGGAGTGGAGAAGGAGAAGGTTGTGCCGGAGGCTTCCTTTGTGGATGATTTGAGCGCGGACTCCCTGGACCTGGTGGAGTTGATAATGGCCTTTGAAGAAGAGTTCTCTTCCGGCGATGTGAAGATAGAGATTTCAGACGAAGAGGCGGAGAAGATAGCTACTGTTAAGGATGCGATTAGCTATTTGAAGGCGCATGGCGTGGATGATGGCTAGGGGTATGTTTGTCCAATAGCCGCTGTAAGCCAGCAAAGTAACGTTTAATATTTCTTGTCCTGGTATTGCACGAGCCATCCTTGTTTCTAATCGGGATACCATCCCCTTTATCCCCTTTCCCGACTGCATCGGGACTGAGTACAGCCTGCTGGAAGGGGAAGGAATTAATTAAAACCACAACCCCCTCTAACTCCCCCTTCGCCTTCCAGGCAAAAGGGGGAGAACCAGACGGAGACCCCCACGTCCCAATTCTCCTGGAAGGATTGCGTATCTATGACTCGAGCGTTTCAAGTGGGGGTGGGACTTTCATTGGAAGGCTTGCTATGATGGATTCATGGAGAGATAGCCATGAATAATCTTGCAGAAGTGGCCAGTCGGGTGTCGGTCTGCACGGACTGTATTTTGAGCAAACAGAGGACGCTTGCTGTCCCGGGGGAGGGGGCTGGCAACGCATCGGTTATGTTTATTGGAGAGGGGCCGGGGTTTCACGAGGACAGGCAGGGAAGGCCCTTTGTGGGTCCTGCGGGGAAGTTTCTTAGCGAGCTATTGGATTCCGTGGGAATGAAGAGGGAAGACGTTTTTATCACTAACGTGGTGAAGTGCCGTCCTCCAGGCAATCGGGACCCGTTGCCGGGGGAGATACAGGCCTGCAAGAAGTATTTGGACAAGCAGTTGGAGCTTATCAAGCCGAAGGTGGTGGTCACTTTGGGGCGGCATTCGATGGGCCGGTATATGCCCGGGCAGACGATTACGAAGGTCCACGGGAAGCCCAAGAGGGTGGATGACGTGATGGTGTACCCGCTTTACCACCCCGCGGCGGCGCTGCATAACGTCAGCTTGAAATCGGTGATCGAAGAGGACTTCAAAGCCGTTCCAGGGCTGCTAAAAGAGGCGGCTAAGGAGACGGCAAAGCCCGCCGCCAAGACTGAAGAACAATCTTCTAAGCAACTCAATCTATTTTCTTAGGCTTATATATTGACTGCATTGACTGATCGGGCGCTTCGCGTAATACCCCTGGGCGGACTGGGGGAGATTGGCAAGAACATGATGGCCCTGGAGCATGGCGACGATATCATCGTCGTGGACTGCGGGGTCCAGTTTCCGGAAGAGGACATGCCAGGCGTGGACCTGGTGCTGCCGGATATATCGTACCTGGTGGAGCGCAAAGACAAGGTCAGGGCTATCCTGATCACCCACGGGCACGAGGACCACACGGGGGCGCTGCCGTACGTGCTGCCTCAGCTAAACGTGCCTGTCTATGCTCCACGGCTGGCCCACGGTCTCATATCGGTCAAACTGCGGGAGTACAGGCTGCACAAGTCGACGGACCTGAAGGTGGCGGAGCCCAACTCGCCGGTGAAGCTGGGGGCGTTTGAGGTGGAGTTTTTCAGGGTGTGCCACAGCATACCTGACGCTATGGGGCTGGCGATCCGCACGCCGGTGGGAGTGGTGATACACACAGGAGACTTTAAGATTGACCACACGCCGGTGGACGGCAAGACTACGGACCTGGCGACGCTGGCCCGCTACGGCAGCGAAGGGGTCTCGCTACTGCTTTCGGACTCGACGTACGCGGAAGTGGAGGGGTACACGCCATCGGAGAGGGTGGTGGGACGTTCCCTGGACAGGGCGATAGGAGAGGCGCCGGGACGGGTGCTGGTGGCGTCTTTCGCGTCGCTAATATCGAGGATACAGCAGGTGATTGATGCGGCGGCGCGTCACGGGCGCAACGTGGCGTTCGCGGGGCGGAGCATGCAGGACAATGTGACTATGGCTATTGAGATGGGGTATATCAAGGCGCCAGCCGACGTGATTGTGAACGTGCAACGGGCGCTGGAGCTGCCTAGGAACCAGGCAGTGATCATGACTACGGGCAGCCAGGGGGAGCCGACGTCGGCGCTGGTGCGCATCGCCAACAAGGCGCATCGGCAGATAGAGATACTGCCGGACGACACAGTGATTATTTCGGCGACGCCGATACCTGGGAACGAGAAGGTAGTGTCGCGGACGATTAACAACCTGATGCGGCAGGGGGCCCGGGTGCTGTACGACCGGGTGGCGACGGTACACGTCCACGGCCACGGCAGCCGCGAAGAGTTGAAGCTGATGCTGGACCTGACGCGGCCGAAGTTCTTTGTGCCGGTGCATGGAGAATATCGAGGTCTGGTGGCGCACGCTGCGCTGGCGCGGGACACGGGGGTGGAGGCGTCGAACACGTTTGTGCTGGAGGATGGGGACGTGCTGGAGGTGACTGGCACGGACGCGCAGGTGGTGGACCACGTGGAGGCGGGGCATATCTATGTCGACGGGCTTAGCACCATGGACATTGAAAGCGTGGTGTTACGAGACCGGCGGCTGCTGTCGAGGGACGGCATTGTAGTCATCATACTTAGCTTCGACAAAGCCACTGGCGAGCCGCTGGGGGAGCCTGCGGTGGTGTCCAGCGGGTTTGTGGAGAATGACGAGGCGGGGGAGCTGTTCGAGAGGGTGTCGGCGGCGATATTCGATTCGTTGAACCACGGGCGCAACCAGCCGACGGACTGGTCTTACATAAACACGAAAGTTAAGGAAATAGCCGGCGATTTTCTCTATAAAGAGACGGGCCGGCGTCCTATGATTGTACCTGTGACCCTTGAGGTCTAGGCTGTCATTTGGATAGAGGGCATGCTCAAATCCCTGGGGAGATTGATCTTTTTCCTGCTGGGGAGGCCGGTCTGGCTGGTTTCCACCCCGGTGGGCCGACGCGTGTTAATTGTCGGCGCGATTCTTACGCCAGTAGTGTACCTAGGGCTATCAGTCGAGGCACGGGAGTGGACGTGGAGCCGTTTGGGGTACGGATACCTGCCCATTGGGATGTGGGTGGCGGCTTTTGGGGCGGCGCTTTTTCATAGACGATGGCTTAACAAGAAATACTGGAGTTACTGGGCCGCCGGCGCATTGATGGTGGCTGGAACGCTGGGCCTGCTTTCGTTATGGCATCCGCCGTATGGGCTGCTGGAGGAGACGGGACTGAGCGGGCACTGGGGTCGGATATTTGGCGGTGAGCCGCTGGCGCTGGGGATACCCAAGGCGGCGCTGGCTTTCTGGCTTATACCTTTCGTTGTCGCGCCAAGCTGGGCTGCGCTGGCTCATAAGCGGGGCGCGGTGGCGATGGGCCGAACGGGACTTGTTCTTATTCATACGGCTGAGGCGAGCGTTGGCGCGCTGGCGGGGAGGGCGCGGAGGAACGGGCATAAGGAGGAGGTTGTAGTGGAGGCGGTACCGCAGGAGGCGCCTGAGAAGAAGGGAATTCTGGCAAAGTTGAAGAAGAGGGAGAAGGGGGAGGCCAAGGCCCTGAAGGAGCCTGTGGAGAAAGAGGCCGGCCAGGCCAGGCCGATGAAGCGGACCGGGTGGCGGCTGCCGAAGGCGGATATGCTGGCCATAGGCGAGGCCCAGCCAATGTCGCGGGCCGCGCTTAACGAGATGTCGCAGACGATTGAGACCACGCTGGCGGACCACGGGGTGGAGGTGTCGGTGCAGGACGTGAAGGTGGGGCCGCGGGTGATACAGTTTGGGCTGGTGCCGGGATGGATAAAAAAGACGAAGGAACTGAGGGGAACCAAGACGTCGGAGCCGGTAACGCAGGTGGACATGAGCCGAGTGAAGGTACATAGCATACTGGCTCGGGAACAGGACCTGGCTCTAGCGCTGAAGACGTCGGACCTGAGGCTGCAGGCGCCGGTGCCGGGCGAGGCGCTGGTGGGGATTGAGGTGCCGAACCCCAACCCGAACCGTGTATATCTGAGAGCCGTGGCTGAGAGTACGTCGTTTCGCAGGATTACAGCCAAGGGCGGCCTGCCGCTGGCGCTGGGGCAGGGGACAGGCGGGGAGCCGGTGTCTGAGGACCTGGTGGAGCTGCCGCACCTGCTCATTGCGGGGGCGACGGGGAGCGGGAAGAGCGTGTGCATCAACACGATTATCACGTCGCTGATTATGGCCAAGGGGCCGGACAGGCTCCGGATGATTATGGTAGACCCGAAGCGGGTGGAGCTGACGCCGTTCAACGGACTGCCGCACCTGGTGGTGCCGGTGATAGTGGACAGCGATAGGGTGATGCCGATTCTGGGCGCCATTATGCGGGAGATGTTCCGCCGCTATCGCGTATTTGAAGAGGCGGGGGTGCGGAACCTGGCGGGGTACAACCAGAAGGCCAAGGACCCGATGCCGTTCCTGCTTTTGATTGTGGACGAACTGGCGGACCTGATGATGACATCGGGCTATGAGGTAGAGCAGGCGCTGGTGCGGCTGGCGCAGCTGGGCCGGGCGACGGGCATACATTTGATTTTGTGTACCCAGAGACCATCGGTGAACGTGGTGACGGGACTGCTGAAGGCGAACATAGCGGCGCGCATCGCGTTTGCGGTAGCGTCGCAGGTGGACTCGCGGGTTATCCTGGACGAAGCGGGCGCGGACAGGCTGTTGGGCAAGGGCGATATGCTGTTTATATCGGCCCAGTCTCCGAAGCCCCGGAGGATACAGGGCACGTGGGTGACGGACGAGGAGATCGATTCTGTGGTGAAGTTCTGGAAGGAGCAGGAGGGGCCGGCGCTGGCGGAGATCAAGATGGAGGAGCCGGATCCCGCGGAGGGGCAGGCCGGCGGCGATCTGGTGGACGACGAGGCACTGTTGGACAAGGCGCGGGAGCTACTGGAGAAGTACAAGCACGTGTCGCCGGGGCTGCTGCAGCGGAGGTTGCAGGTGGGGTACCAGAAGGCGCTGCAGTTGGTGGAGACGCTGGAGACGGAGGGGTTTGCGTCGGCGGGAGAGCCGGGGAAGGCTAGGAGCCTGGTGAAGAAGGAAGGGGATGGGATAGTAGGGTAGGCTAATCCCGCTCCTGGGGGTATTATGGAAGTGGGGGAGGTGAGGTTATGAAAGGCAATCCTGAAGTCATTGACGCGTTGAATAAGGCCCTGAGAGGGGAACTGACATCGATTGACCTGTATTTTGTGCAGTCCAAGGCGTGCCGGAATTGGGGATACCATAAGCTGGCGCAAAAGCAGTATAAAGAGTCGATAGAGGAGATGCGGCATGCCGAGGACGCCATCGAACGCATTCTCTATTTAGGCGGATCGCCGGTAGCCCAGGCGGACCGCATTCATCTAGGCGCGAATGTGAAGGAGCTGCTGGAGGCGGACTTGAAGCTGGAGAACAAGGCGGTGGAGGTCTATAACGAGGGGATCAAGGTGTGCATGCAGGTGGGGGACGCCGGAAGCCGGGAGGTGCTAGAGCATATCCTGGTCCAGACGGAACATCATGTAGAGTGGCTGGAGTCTCAGTTAAGAGTTATACAAGAGGTCGGGCTTGAGAATTATCTGGCCGACCAGATAGGGGAGGAGAAGGAACCTTAATTGAGAGTCCGATTTACGTAGCGGAATTGATATTGGGCCTATCACCACCCTCCACCCCGACCCCCCCATTCCTTCGGCCCTTCGACTAGGCTCAGGGCAGGCTCCCTCAGGACAGGCTCTAAGCTTCCCCCTCAAGGGGGGAAGGGACTAGAAGGGGCCAGTGGACTCAAGGCCGCAAGATGGATTGTGCTTCCAGGGTTTCCCCCTCATCCTGCACCTTCTCCTCCCTCGGGGGATACTCGGGACAGGCTCCAGGGGAGAAGGGATCTCCTTGGTGCCGCTCAATCCCTGTGTATGCCTCTCAGCCTCATAAGGGACATATTGACAGGAATAATTTCAGAAAAGGCCGCTAAAAAGCGGCCTTTTTTATTATGGGGTGGAGGCTGGGTTGGGGGTGGGTTGAGGGGTGGGCTTGGGGAGTTTCTCGAGAATTTCTTTGAGGTTCTGGACAACACGCTCGTACTCTTTGCGAACTTTGCCGCTGGACAGGACGGTGGGCTTGGATGTATCCCGGTAGTCCGAGAGCATGGAGAAGGAACCCAGTAGTGGCACGTCCAGGTCTTTTGCCAGGGTCTCGCCGCCGCCTTTGCCGAAGACATCGCCGGAGAAGTTTTCTACCACGCCCAAGACTTTGATGTTGAGCTTTCGCACCATATTGATGGAGCGTTTGGCGTCCAGGATGGCGAGGCTCTGGGGTGTGGTGACGACGACGAAGCCGTCCAGGGGGAGGGTCTGCATGATGGTGAGGGGGGCGTCGGAGGTGCCTGGGGGTAGGTCGGCGATGAGGTAGTCCAGGTCGCCCCAATCGGTGGCCTGGAGGAACTGGTTAATGGCGTTGTGGATCATGGGGCCGCGCCAGATGATAGCCTCCTCCTCATTCTGCTGGAAGAAGGCCATGGACATGACCTTGACGCCGAAGCGGTCGGGCGGGATGAGCTTGCCGTTGTCCTGCTCGGGAGGCTCGGTGAGGCCCATGAGCTTGGTGACGTTGGGGCAGTCGATGTCGGCATCCAGAAGGCCGACCTTGTGGCCCTGCTGGGCGAGGGTTGCGGCGAGGTTGACGGCGACGGTGGTCTTGCCGACGCCGCCCTTGCCGCTGTAAACGGCGATTTTGGTTCTTATCTTGGACAGGTTCTGGGTGATGGCGCGCTTCTGCTGCCAGGCGCGCTTTACGGCCTCCAGCCGCGCTTGCTCTTGAGGCGTAGGTTGTCTGGGGGGGGTGGTCACTACGCGTGTCTTTCTAGGTCTGTGAAAGAGTAGAGGGCTAGTCTATGCCGAGGAGCTTCTTGCCGTCGGCGGTGATCATTTCGGGGTTCCAGGGCGGGTCGAAGGTCATTTCGACTTCCACGTCTTCGACGCCTTCCAGTTCGGCGATGGCCCATTCGGCCTGCTGGGCGATCATGGGGCCCATGCCGCAGCCCGGGGCGGTGAGGGTCATGAGGACGTGGACGTTGCCTTCGACGACTTCGACGCCGTAAACGAGGCCGAGGTCGACGACGTTTACGGGGATTTCGGGGTCGTAGACCTGCTTCATGGCGTCGATGACTTTTTCTTTGGTGATGGTTTCAGCTTCGGCCATGGGGGCCTCCAGATGCAAGTAGTGCAGATTTGATGCTAACAGGGTAAATAGGCACAGTCAACTTAATTTCAGTCGGGATACCATCAACCCCTGACCCCTTCTTCCTGCAGGAAGAAGGGGAAGAGAAAAAATTGCACCAATTCCCCCTCTAACTCCCCCTTTTCCTCACGAGGAAAAGGGGGAGGACCAGAAAAGACTAATTAGCCTTGTTGCGAAGGCTACGATGTGGTCTTGGGGAGGGCGAGGAGGCGGCGGAGCTCCACGATTTCATCTCGGAGCATGGCGGCTTTCTCGAACTCTAAATTCTTGGCGGACTGCTTCATCTGGACTTCCAGGTCTTTGACGACTCGATACAACTCGTCCTCGGACATGAGCTTGCGCTCGGCCTTATAGGAGGCTTTTTCCTCGGCTACGGCTTTGACGCGCTCGGTGATATCCTTGACGGCCTTCTTGATGCCCTGGGGGACGATGCCGTGCTGCCGGTTGAAGTCATCCTGGATTTGGCGGCGGCGGTTGGTCTCGTCGATGGCGCGGCGCATGGAGCCGGTGATGACGTCGGCGTACATGACGACTCGACCGTCCTCGTGGCGGGCGGCGCGGCCTATCATCTGGATGAGGGAGGAGGAGGAGCGGAGATAGCCTTCCTTGTCGGCGTCGAGGATGGCGACAAGGGAGACTTCGGGGAGATCCAGGCCTTCGCGTAGGAGGTTGATACCTACGACGACGTCGTAGACGCCGAGGCGGAGGTCGCGGAGGATTTCGCTGCGCTCAAAGGTCTGGATTTCCGAGTGGAGGTAGTGGACGCGGACGCCCATCTCCTGGAGGTAGTCAGCCAGCTCCTCGGCCATCTTCTTGGTGAGGGTGGTGACCAGGCAGCGCTCGCCACGTTCGGTGCGAGTCTTGATCTGCTCCATGAGGTCGTCAATCTGGCCGCGGGTGGGCTTGACCTCGATGATGGGGTCGAGGAGGCCGGTGGGGCGAATGACCTGCTCCACGACCTGCTGGCTGACCTCCATTTCGTAGGGGCCTGGGGTGGCGGAGACGTAGACAACTTGGTTGACATGGGTCTCGAACTCACGGAAGTTGAGGGGTCGGTTGTCGATGGCGGAGGGAAGCCGGAAGCCGAAGTCCACCAGGGTCTGCTTGCGGGAGAGGTCGCCGTGATACATGCCGCGAATCTGAGGGAGGGTCATGTGGGACTCGTCGATGAACATGAGGAAGTCGCGGGGGAAGTAGTCCAGGAGGGTCCAGGGGGTGGAGCCGGCGGCGCGGCGGCCGATATGGCGGGAGTAGTTTTCAATGCCGGAGCAGTAGCCGACGGTCTGCATCATCTCGATGTCATACTTGGTGCGGGACTCCAGGCGGGCGGCCTCAAGGATTTTGCCATCGGCGCGGAGGTGGGCCAGCCATTCGGCCAATTCGGTCTGGATGTCCTGGATGGCGAGGCGCATCTTGTCCTCGGATGTAACGAAGTGCTTGGCGGGGTATATATCCAGGTCCTGGCGCTCGTTGAAGATTTCGCCGGTGAGAGGGTCTAGCTCCGTGATGCGCTCGACCTCATCGCCCCAGAACTGGATGCGGACAGCAACTTCTTCGTAGGCGGGGAGCATCTCGATGGTGTCTCCCTTGACGCGGAACTTGCCGCGGGTGAGGGAGACGTCGTTGCGCTCGTACTGCATAGCGACGAGGTCGCGGACGAGGGCATTGCGGGGGCGGGTCTGGCCGACTTTTAACGGCGCGACGAAGGAGTAGTACTCCTCGGGGTCGCCCAGGCCGTAGATGCAGGAGACGGAGGCGACGATAAGGACGTCGCGGCGGGTCATGAGGGAGCGGGTGGCGGAGTGTCGGAGCTTGTCGATCTCCTCGTTGATATCGGCGTCTTTTTCGATATAGGTGTCGGTCTGGGGAACGTAGGCCTCGGGCTGGTAGTAGTCGTAGTAGGAGACGAAGTACTCGACAGCGTTGTGGGGGAAGAACTCGCGGAACTCGGTGGCAAGCTGGGCGGCGAGGGTCTTGTTGTGGGCAATGACGAGGGTGGGCTTCTGGACGCGCTGGACGATGTTGGCCATGGTGAAGGTCTTGCCGGAGCCTGTGACGCCCATGAGGGTCTGGTGGCGGAGGTCCTGGTTGACGCCGTCCACCAGCTTGCCGACGGCGGAAGGCTGGTCGCCGGTGGGCTGGAAGTCGGAGACGAGCTGGAACTGGCCGGGCTTGGTGGAGAGCATAGGGATATTTTAGCGCAAAAGGGGGAGGGGAGTGGGGTGGTAAAGAGGACTGTGCTCGACCTGCAATGAAAGTTGTACAGAGGAGTACGGATAAGTTGCGCTAGGCTAATAATGTGGTTAAGTTTCTTGAGTGCAATGAGGAGGATACCAGAATGCTGCCAGATAACCCAATAACATCTGTAAGCCAAGATCGATTAGGGCGAGAATTTTTTGCAGACCAAATTGCTAAATCTGTCTTGAACCGAGACTCGACGAATTCGCTAATTATAGGATTATTTGGACCGTGGGGAGCCGGAAAATCTTCGGTGGTCAACATGATCGAAGAGAAAATTGATAATGAGTCTGAAACATCGAAGCAGACAACAATTATCGTGAGATTTAATCCCTGGCTATTTTCATCAATAGAACAATTAATATTGCGTTTCTTTGCAGAAATACGGACCTCGCTGAAATTAAAGTCCAACCGCAAAAATATAAAGAAGATTGGTGACCTTCTGGATGGGCTTGGAACAATACTAGCTTTCGCGGAGATGGTACCAGGCGCATCTATCATGGGAAGGCCTAGTTCGCTAGCTCAACGAGGCTCTGATGCCTTGAAAAAAATAGGTGTTGACCGTCCGATCCATGAAATAAAGAAGGAATTGAGCGAGAGGATGAGAAAGTTGCCGATCCATTTGATAGTGATGGTGGATGACCTGGATAGGCTGGAGAAAGATAGTTTGGTTGAGATGTTCAAGCTTATTAGGCTGGTTTCCGACTTGCCCCATACGACCTACATTTTGGCACTGGACAGGGAGCAGGTTGTAAGAACTCTTGAAAAGGACGATTCCATCTCTGACGCTACTTCATATTTGGATAAGATAATTCAGGTCAATATTGATTTGCCCGCACTACTTCCAGGTAAATTAGAGAGCTTTTTCTTAGATGGGTTGAATCAAGGCTTGGGGTCGTTTGAGGGATTCTCTTTAGCGGATACTGAAAGGGAACAGATAAGGTGGCAGAAAATATTCTTAAAGGGTATTAAACCGCTAATTAGAACTCCAAGGCATGCGATAAAACTAAACAACATCCTGGGGCTTTTGTTCCCGCTTATCAAGGATGAAGTCAATGTTATTGACTATATAACGTTGGAAGCTATTCGGTCGTTCAATCCGGAGTTATTTTCCTTCATTTCGGGAAGTAAGTCTGAGCTATTAAATGGTCCACAAGTGTACAGCCCACAAGCAAAGACTAAGCCAATGGACGCCGCGCCGCAGATCTTAAGGGGTATCTTGGAGGGAGGATCCCTTTATAAGCAGATGTTGTTGGAGATATTCCCAGTTGTCTCAAAGTACATATCCGACATAAATTTCGGCAGTACTCAAGAGTGGCGAAAGTTAAGGCGTGTTTGTGCAGATGAGCACTTCGACAAATATTTTATGTTAACTATCCCCCAGGGCCGCTTATCTGAATCACAATTGAGAAATATTTTGAATAGTTCAGCAGATCCAAAGGCCTTTGAGGATTATGTTACTGGGGTAATTGAAGGTGATGGCATACACTCAGTAATTAACTACTTGTACGACCACATGGAAGAGATTCCTGCTGCCAACATACCAACCATACTGACAACCTCAGCTTAACAATGAAAGGATTCTTCGCAATAAGCGCAAAGGAAAGATTTACGGTCTTTGGAGAGGATCTTATTTTGGGCTTAGGCGAGCAAAGTGAAAGAGACTCACTACTCTTGAGAGTAACAGACGAGGGCAGATCTCTTTCTACAGTAGTCTATTTCCTTGGCTTCGTAGAACACACAACAGGCAGACATCCAGTTTTGGATAGCAAAAAGCTAGAGATCTTTTCAAAAGATGGCATTGAGAAGGCAAAGAACATTCTACTTGCTAGGATCCGCACCGAGGCGGAAAAAGGGACTGTGCTTGACCTTCCGGATCCTATGAATATCGTCTTTAGATGGAGAGATTGGGCTGGTAAAGATGAGGTCACGATAAAACTAAACAGTTATCTGAATACATCCGAAGGTTTGCTAAAGCTGATGAAAGCTTTCTCTAGCGAGATAAAATCCGTAGGTGGAGATGATACCGAAATCGTGCGTATTAGAACTGAAATAAGATTAAAATACTTACAAGAATTTTTTGATGTACCAGCCCTGAAACAAAAGGTTGCACAACTGAAAAACTCACAAGACATCAAGTTGTCTGATGATGAAATTAACTTAATCAATGGGTTTCTTAGTGGAGAAAGTTTAGACTTTTGAAATGATTATAAGAAAAGCTGGTTTGTTGCCTTGAGGATATTTCATTCGGGTTACAGTAAATCTTTACTCTTCAAGCTGGTGAAGACGGTTTCTCACACGATCCAAAATAATTTGGACATTACGAACTCGTAGTCCTCGTCGGTGGCGCTGGCGGATAGGGTGCAGATGAAGTTTTTGACGTAGGGGTGGGCGTGGGCACACGAGACGGAGGTGGCGAGGAAGGTAATATAAACGGAGGTGGCGAGGAAGGTAATATAATGGGAGTTGCACTATCAAAATTACCAGGCAGAGACATGCGCAACATAGACGTGGTGTTTTATAAAGAAGGAAGGTACTGGGTTGCCCAGGCGTTAAATGTGGAAGTCTCTTCTTTCGGGAATACCCTGCGAGAGGCTAAGGTGGCGATAAAAGAGGCCTTAGAATTGTATTTTGAGGATGAGCCTGAGCCGGAAGTGCTAAAGATATCAGAGGCTATTGTAGAGCGGATAACCGTTTAGTTTGTACAGCAGTCGAGAAATCGTTAGGGCGCTGGAGAGAAGAGGCTTTACCCGTGTATCCCAAAGAGGAAGTCATCTGAAACTGCGGAAGACTACTTCCGAGGGTGTGTTGACAGCTATTGTGCCTGTGGGGGGCTAGAGAAGTACCGGTGGGCACTTTTAGGTCCATTTTAAAGCAGGCGAAGCTGACATTAGAGGAATTTGAGTTGGCTTTGCGATAGGTTTACAGCAAATCCTTGCTCTTTAATCGGGTGAAGACGTTCTCTCGCATGATCCAGTAGACGCGGGACATGACGTATTCGTAGTCCTCATCGGTGGCGCTGGTGGATAGGGTGCAGATGAAGTTTTTGACGTAGGGGTAGTTGTTCTCGATGGAAGTTACCGCTTCGAAGACCAGGTGACGCTGGACGTCGTCGGAGTGGGCGCGGAGGAGGTTGTGGAGCTCGGCGATGCGGGAGTCGTCGGCGGGGGAGACGGAGGCGGTGAGGTTGGCGAGGATGTTTAGCGACGCTACGCCCTGGCGCATCCGGTCATCGTCCGGAGTGGTTTTACACGCGATATACGTTGTTTGATGGGCGGCCCATTTGAAGAGATTGGCGACATGGACGCTTTCGATTTCCCGCATTCGTCCCCCGTGATGGTTGTGAGCGTGTCGGGGCCATTATATTCGGGAGGGTAGACATAGATTCAACGATTTCTATAGCAAGTTTTGTCTGTTTGGCAGGAAGATAGTATTGCTGACCCGGCTACCTGCTATGAGTCGGGATGGGGTAGAATGGAGAGGTGGGATAGAGGCGATGAGAGAGGTGAGGTAGATATGGTCAAGAGAAAGAGCGCAAAAGAAGTTCCAAGCGCGAAGGACCCTAAGTGGCGGGGATTCAAAAAGATGATTGATAAGCGCCGAGCGTGGACTAGCGTTCGGCTGGAGGAGATTGCGAACGATATTAAAGAAGGGTCGCCGGAGACGGAGCCGTGGTGGAACGAGTTGGAGTACCACTTGGCCAGGTTTAGGCAGTGGCCGGCGCCCCGGCTGGCGGACTTGATGGACAGAATTGAGGATGGAAGGGAGCCGCGGTTCGCGGGGTACAAGGAGATGATAAACGAGGTGGACTAAAGCTCCGGCTAGTCCCGAGGGGTTGCATTCGGTTAGAGAATAGCAAAGCCCCCCGATGAATCGGGGGGGGCTTTTGTTTTGGCGCTTACTTAAAGCTAAGGGCAGGAACATTTAGCTTAGTCGCCATGGGGGATTACAGGCGGCTACGCACGACTAGAATTAGCTGGACTAACGACCTAGGGCGAGGTCGTAATGGGGAGCAGAGATGACGGAGCACAATAAATCGATAGCCAGAAAGACCTTTGATTACATCTTCAACAAGAACGAGCTGGGAATGATACCTGACGTGTACGCCGAGGACTTTGTGGGCCATTACGGGGGGGAAGAGATAAAGGGACCTGAGGGTCTGCGGCAGTTCCTGGTGATGTACCGCATCGCGTTTCCGGACGCGCGGATAACGGTAATGGACCAGTTTTCCGATACCGACAGGGTGGCGACTCGATGGCGGTTGACGGGGACACAGCAGGGGCCGCTGTTGGAGATAACGCCCAGCGGGAGGATTGTGAGCGTGGACGGGCTGACGCTGACGCGAATCGAGAGGAGAAAGATAGCGGAGGAGTGGACGCAGTTCGACTCGCTGGGGCTGATGCGGCAGCTGGGGGTGATTACCGGTGCGGTGCAGATGCGGGCGCAGGTGCGGACGGCATAGGGACGGGCGCTGGGCCAGCAGATTTGAGGGGTTTGGGAGGAGCTATGGGGGTGCAGGCCACCTGGGCGCCCTAGTATTGACCTTATAGGCTTTGGTGTGTAGAGTTGGCGACTGCCGATAACACTGTACGAAAGTACGGTGTTTTTTGAGACGTTAGAGCCATCTCCAGGCCTGAGAGGTTATTTTGAGGATTAGCGCCGCACTGTTCAATCTTAGCCCTGTGGCCCAGTTATGGATGCTGGGGCTTGTATTGATATTCGCGGACTGCGCCAGCACGTATTACGCGCTGGAGATGGCGTCTAAGGATATGGAGGAGGCGAACTGGCTTGCGCGGGCGGCGCTGGAGGCGGGCGGATGGCCGCTGCTGGTTGTGAAGGACCCAGTGTGTTTTGGGATAGTGGGAGGGCTGCTGGCGGCGTACCGGCGCGTGAGGGGCGGGTTTACGGCGGGGGAGAGGGCAGCGGCGTACGGGATGCTAGCGGTGTTTGGGCTGGTGAGGATTGGGGCGGTGATGAATAATATGCTGGTGGCGAGTATTTAGTCCATAACCTTAAATACTGACGAGATGTGATAGCGGCCTCGCTTTAAATAGGCGGGGTCTTTTGATTTGAGTGCGAGCCTTGTTTTCGTTCGGGATACCATCCCCTGTCCCCTTTCCCGACTGCATCGGGACTGAGTACAGCCTGCTGGAAGGGGAGGAAAAAATAGGCTCACCTCATCACCCTCCTTCGGCCAGGCTCAGGACTGTCCGATTGCATCGGGCCGATCCTCCTACGGCGGACGGCCTCCTCATTGAATAAATATCAAGGATGAGGAGACTCCGCGATATATGCTTTAAGGCAGCAAAGCTCTTCCAGGCCGAAGGGGGAAGACCTGCGGAGCGGCTTCCCACCCTACAACTCTAGTTGCTCAGTGCAAGCGACGAAATAAACAACCTTATCTGACTCTTCTCTAGTCTTGACTTGCTGATCGCGGGACAAACAGATTGGCAGCGACGGAGTCAAAGGTTTCTTGTTCAGCACAGCAGAAGCGTTTATGTAAGGGGTTAGCGGCCGCGGGCGAGGTGGGAGAGGGCTAGGCGGACTTTTTCTTCCAGGGTCAGCCCGTTGACGTCGCCGATGGCGCGGAGGGCGTTGCGGGCTTCGACGGCGGTGTAGCCGAGGGCGGTGAGGGCGGAGAGGGTCTCGGCGTCGGAGGCGCCAGCCTCGGAGATGACGAGAAGCCCTTCTTTTTCCAGCTTGCCTTTCAGCTCCAGGATAATGCGGGCGGCGGTCTTTTTGCCGACGCCGGGGACGCCGCCGAAGGCCTCGAGGTCGCCGGAGAGGATGGCGGAGACCAGGGCCTCAGGGGAGCGGGCGGAGAGGAGGCTGAGGGCAGTGCGAGGGCCGATGCCGGAGACGCTGATGAGGAGATTGAAGAGGTGAAGGGCATCTGGGGTGGGAAAGCCATAGAGCTGGAGGTCATCCTCTCGGACGACGAGTTTGGTGTAAAGCCGGACGTTCTGTCCGATTTCGCCTAGGAGGGGGATGAGAGAGGAGGGGACGGAGACCTGGAGGGTGACACCGCCGCCGATTTCGATGAAGACCCAGTCGGGGCCTTGGGCCTGGAGGGAGCCTTTTATGCCGGAGATCATTTGAGCACTTTACCATACTATTGCGGAGGCTAGCCGAGAAACTTTTGCCTTTTTACTAAAACTCACCCCAAAGAGGGGAGAAGATAGGCGCAGCACGGCAGGTGACACTAATGTGTGTCTTGTAGTGCTAGAGTTTCACCCCTCATCCTGCGCCTTCTCCCACAAGGGGAGAAGGAATTTCCTTGGTGGCTATCGCTCCTCAGCTTCACCTCAATCGTTAACTGATGCCAGTCATGGGTGTTGGACGGGGCGCAGAAAGACGGATGCAACCTTGGTTTTGTATTAGCAATTCGGGAGCAAAAAACTAAACTGTTGGCTTGCCGAAAAATTGTATCAGTAAGAGTTAGCATTTTTGCTAGCCGGGGTCAGCGCGGCGGGATAGGGCGGCCTGGGCGTCGCGCTGGCGGAGATGGCAGAGGGCGATGGCGAGGGCGTCGGTGGCGTCCAGAGCCTGGGGGGAGTCGTCCAGGGAGAGGGCCATCTTGACCATGGCCTGAACCTGCTCTTTGGAGGCGGCGCCATGGTCGGCCACAGCGGCCTTGACCTGGGCGGGGGAGTATCTGAAGACAGGGATATTGCTGCCGGCGGCGGCGATGAGGACGGCGGCCTGGGCCTGGCCGACGGCGAGGGCGGGTCCGACGAACTGACGGCTGCCTTCGCCGAGGAAGGGCTGCTCTATGGCGACCTCCTGGGGGCTGAACATGCCGATCATGTTGGCGATATGGGTGTAGACCTGGTAAAGGCGCTGCTCGATGGGGAGAGAGGGAGGGAAGTCCAGGCAGCCGAAGTCTTCGGCAAAGAAATCGCCCTGGCGGTCTTCGACGAGGCCGTAGCCCAGGTGGCGGGTGCCAGGGTCGATGCCTAGGACGCGCACAGGCTAGGCCTGGGTCTTGTACTTTTCGAGGACTTCATCGGGGAAGTCGGCGTTGGTGTAGACCTTCTGGGAGTCTTCCAATTCCTCCAGGAGGTCCAGGAGACGGAGGGCTTGCTCGGACTCTTTGGGGCCGAGGGAGATGGTGGTCTTGGGGATCATAGCGAGGTCGGCGGATGCGCTGGCGATGCCCTGTTTTTCCAAGGCATCCTTTACTTTTTTGAGGTTCTCAGGAGCGGTATATACCTCCACATAGCCCTTGTCCACCTTAACGTCGTCAGCGCCGACATCGATGGCGGAGAGTGCGACGTCCTCAGCCTTGTCGGGTTCGAGCTCCAGGACAATGAGGCCTTTGTGCTCAAAGTTCCAGGCCACGGAGCCGGACTCGCCGAGGGCGCCGCCGGCCTTGGTGAAGGTGGAGCGGACCACGGAGGCGGTGCGGTTGCGATTGGAGGTGAGGGCCTGGACCAGGATGGCCGCGCCGCCGGGGGCGTAGCCTTCATAGAGGACTTCGTCGAGGTTTTCGTTGCCGTCGCCGGTGCCGGAAGCGCGTTTGATGGCGCGGTCGATGTTGTCGAGGGGCATGCTGTTGCTGCGGGCCTTGTCGACAGCGAGGCGGAGCTTGTAGTTCATGTCGGGGTCAGGGCCGCCGCCCTGTTTGACGGCGACCATGATGTCGCGGGTAAGTTTGGTGAAGAGCTGGCCGCGTTTAGCGTCGGCGGCACCTTTCTGGTGCTTAATGGTTTTCCATTTTGAGTGGCCAGACATGAGCGGTCTCCTGTGGGTGGAGGGTGGTATTAAAGGAATTGTACACAGTATGGAGCAAGGGGGCAAAAGAAGCGGCCCCACCAACTTGAGTTGATTGGGGCCTGCAAAGGGCTGAATTTAATAAAAGGGGTTCTAGACTATCTCCAGAACGGCCTTGGTGCCGTCTTTGACGGCGGCGACTCGGAGGAGGGTGCGCATAGCCTGGGCGACGCGGCCCTGGCGGCCGATGATCTTGCCTTTGTCCTCGTCAGCCACCTGAAGCTTGAGGACTACCCGGTCTTCTTCTTTGGTGGTGGTGACTTTTACCTCGTCCGGCTTACTGGCAAGACTTTTGGCTATGTATTCAATGAGCTCTTGCATTAGGTCTGGCCTGCTTCCTCGTATAATTTCTGCCATTTAAAAATACGATGCACGGCTTCAGACGGTTGCGCGCCCTTCTTTAGCCAATCCTTGGCCCGCTCCTTGTCCAGCTCCACGCCGGGCGGGTCTTGCAGGGGGTGGTATAGGCCAATGCGCTCTACGAAGGCGCCCTCGCGGGGCGCCCTGGAATCTGCGACGATGATGCGGTAGTAGGGCTGCTTTTTCTTGCCGACACGCTTCAAACGGATCTTGAGCATTAAATGGAAATCCTTCCGCGCTGATGGGGATTTTCAGTGGAAATTCTAAGGGAGGGCATATAGGTTGTCAACTTTTGAGGCAGGTATCCAAGTGTGTTAGGGCCAAGGAGAGCGGCTTCCCGTGTGACCTCATAAACAATGGTTACCGAAAGATTTTTGTTGCCTCAGAATTACGGTTACCTTTCCCCGACCATGATAAGGGACTACCTGGCCTAGCTGCGAGCTTTAGAAGCTTCTCGGTCTCTTG
>VGZZ01000021.1 GCA_016872285.1 SAR202 cluster bacterium
GAGATGTTGTTCCAGCCTGACCTGGTGCTCATGGAGCAGCTAGAGTCCCTTGAGCAGACCGAGCGAGAGGCGGCCGCGGGGACGTTGAAGGACGCCTCGAGGAGCATTCGTGGTCTCAGGGTTGAGCATCTGGTAAAGACCGGAAAGGTTGTTGATGTCATCCTGAAAGAGGCTAAATCTCAGAACGGCGACACCCTGGTAGCCATGTCTACCCATGGACGCCGTGGCATCCAGCACTGGCTCCTGGGCAGCGTCGCCGATAGGGTGGTGCGCAGCGGCATCGCCTCCGTCATGTTAGTGCGCCCGTCCAAAAAGAAAAGTTCCGCAAGGACGACCCCGATCAAAAACGTCATTGTCGCCCTGGATGGCTCGGCGGTCTCGGAAGCAGCCCTGCCTGTGGCTAGCCAGTTAGCCAAAAGCCTTAAGGCAAGACTTCAACTATTGCGAGTAATACCTGTCCATGATCTCGCCTACTCCGTCGAGTGGATACGCGTATATGAGAAGGCCCGAGCGAGCATGGAAAGGGAAGTCACCGATTATCTGGAGGCCAAGAAGCGCACCCTTAGGGACTTGGACCCGAAGCGTATCAGCACAGTCAAGCGCCTCGGCGACCCCTCTGAAGCAATATTAAACCTTGCAGGCAAAGCGGCCAGCCCCCTCATTGTCATGACTAGCCGTGGTCGGGGCGGCGCGAGCAGGACGCTTCTGGGCAGCGTGGCCGACCGCGTCATTAGCCATTCCGCAGCGCCAGTCCTGCTGGTCCGCTCCTCTGAACGTTAGCTTTAACACTTACTTCCTGAACACATCCTCGGCGCGGGCCGGGTAGGGCAGCTCGTCGGGATCGATGGCGACTTCGATGACGCTGGGCCGCTGCAACGACATCGCCTTTTTAAACACAGCGGGCAGATCCTTAACGTTGGACACGTAGAAGCCCGCCGCGCCGCAAAGCTCCGCCAGCTTGTCGAATCGCGGGTTGCCGATATCCGCCTCCATGTATCGCTCGCCGTAGAGGTGCTTCTGGTAGGCTTTCTCGGACCCCCACGAGTTGTTGTTCAGCACAAAGTTGACGGTAGGTATCTTCCATCGTACCGCCGTCTCCAGGTCGTGGGCGTTCATGAAGAAGCCGCCGTCGCCGCTGATGCTGATGACGGCGCGATGGGGCTGGGCCATCTTCACGCCCAGGGCGATGGGGAAGGCCGCGCCGATGCATCCCAGCTCCCCTGAGGTGAAAAGGCTCCGCGGCGATTCGAAAGCGATGCGGTCGTAGCCGTAGGCGGCCCCCGCGCCCGCGTCGAGGACGATGGCCTCGTCGCCCTTCAGCAGCTTCCGCATGGCGTGATAGAAAAGCTGGGGCTTCATAGGGCTGGATATAACACCTTCTTGCTCCAACCGCGACAGCCGCTGGCGTCGCAGCCCCGCCACCTCTTGTCCCCACTCTTCCTTTTTGTATGTCTCCTTTGCCGACAGTCCGGCCAGCCATGCCTGCGCCACCGATTTAGCGTCGCCCCAGATACCCACCGTTATCGGGAATTGCCGCCCTAGCTCCTCTGGATTCAGTTCCACCTGAATGATTTTCGCGCCTTCTGGTATATAGCGATTGTTGTAAAAGGTAGTGAAGTGCCCCAGCCGCGTGCCGATGGCAATGACCAGGTCCGCGCGCTGGGCCGCCTCTCGCGCCTCCGCCGCGCCTGCCCGACCCAGCCCGCCGACGTAGCATGGATGGCTGTTCCTGACCGCGTCGTTTCGCTCATAGGAGGTCACGATGCCAGCATTGAGCACCGACGCCAGCTCCTCCACCTCCTCGCCTGCGCCGCTCCACATTACCCCCCACCCCGCGACGATGATGGGCCGCTGGGACCGCTTCATTAGCGCCAGGGCTTCGTCTATCAATGCGGGGTCGCCTTGAATACGCTGGGGCTTAGTGGCGATGGGCGGCGGCGGCGCGATGTCCAGGCCGCGCTCGTTCAGCAGGTCGCGGGGCAGGTCCACCAGCACCGGCCCTTTTCGTCCCGACGCGGCGATTCGGAAGGCGTGGCTGAGGATTTCCGGAATGCGATGGGCGTGGGTTACATGCATCACGGACTTGCACACAGGCGCGAAGATGGCCTTCTGGTCGAGTTCCTGGAATGAGTCTTTGTAAAGCTGGCTGGACATGGGCGCGCCGGCCAGCACTACCAGGGGCGCGTGGGTGAACTTGGCCGCCGCCACGGGGGTCAGGAGGTTGGTGACGCCGGGGCCGTTCTGGGCCATGCACACGCCAGCCTCACCGGTGGCCAGGGCTTGCCCCAGGGCCATGAACCCCGCCGCCTGCTCATGCCGCGCGCCGACAAACTTTATATCCTCGGCGCCCCACATAGCGTCCATAACTTCGATGAAGGACGAGCCGACGAGTCCGTAGATATACCGGACGCCGTGGGCGCGGAGAGTATCGACGACGGTCTGTCCGGCGGTGAGTTTTGCCATGGGTGTGGACGCTCCTTGGAGTGGGGTTCGCCGCGCTTAGTATGCCACAGCCGCATCGACTATGAGGGGCTGCATTCTGCTATCCACCAGCCTTGCCTTATATGCTCTCGAATGTTAGGATTCGCTAACATTGCTGCCGAGGAGATAGTAATGCCTGTCGATGTTACTGTAGAGACCGTTATCAACAAGCCCCGCGAGCATGTGGCCGGCTTTGTCATGGACCCGTCCAACGACATGAAGTGGATCAACGCGCTGAAATCGGTGCGGCTGCTGACACCGCCGCCTGTGGGCACGGGGGCCAGGGTGGAACGCATCGCCGCCTTTATGGGACGGAAAGTCGAGTATGTGCTGGAGATCACTGACTATCGACTAGGCCAGCTTCTGGATATGAAGTCGGTCAAAGGCCCCTTCCCCATGCGCGTCATGTATCAGTTTGAGGACAAGGAATCGGGCACGCTGGTGCGGGTCAAGGCCCACGGCGAGGCCGGCGGCTTCTACAAGTTCGCCTCGCCTATGCTGGCTCAGTCCGTCAAGCGTTACATGGCTCAAGACCTGGAGAAACTGAAACAAGTCCTGGAAAGCAACGCCAGCCAAAGCTGATAAAAGGAGTCGGTTTCCATGCCCATGCCAAGACCCAGCGACAAGGCCAAGGCGTATTTCGAGTCGGTGCTGCCCGAGGACCCGCGAGTTTCCACCCGGCCCATGTTCGGCCAGGTGGCGGCCTTCGTCAATGGCAACATGTTCATGGGCCTCTTCGGCGATGACCTCTTCGTCCGCCTTTCTGATGCCGACCAGTCGGCGCTGATGAGGGAGAAGGGCGCGTCGCCCTTCACGCCCATGGAGGGCCGGCCGATGAAGGGTTACGTGGTAGTACCTTCTAGCTGGCTCGGGCAGGCAGGGAAGGTTAAGCCGTGGGTGGAGCGTTCGTTGGCCTTCACGGCGTCGATGCCGCCGAAGGAGAAGAAGGCGAAGAAAGGGAAGAAGCAGCCTAAAAAATAAAGAGCGGCGGCACAGCCGCCGCTCTGAGTGATTCGCGAAGCTAGACCTAAAGGAAGTTCCGCGCCTTTAGCTTTTCCTCGGTGGCCAGCTCATAGAATTCGATGGTGTACTCGTCCATGCACTCGGCCATCTTGGCGTGGTTGGTGCGGACGGCCTCGGGGACGCCGCCCTGCTTAATGGGCTCGATGCGCTCCTGCTTCCATTCGGCATAGACGGTGTTCGCCTCGCCCGGCAGCCCCGCACCGCCGATGTACACTACCGCCTTGTCGCGGCCCTGGGGCATCGACTCGTAAGCGCGGCAGATTCGCGTAAGATACCCGGCCACCTCCCAGGCTTTGCCCGGCTTGCACTTAACTTTGCGCCTGATGAGATACATAGGCGTGACTCCTTAGATGAAAGTGGGAGGGATTATAGAGATGAGGGACTAGGAGGGCAAACGGCTCAATCTCACGGAGCAAAGCAGCGATTAGTCCTAAAGAGGGTGGGATTACTGCATGTGGACGCTATCATCGAACACTAGTCAGGACGGCACCCCCATTTCTGACGGTGGAACAGTTTGTCGGCTTACTGCACACTGCTCCGGAGGTTTCCTTTCGAAGTTGCTCAAATGAGGGGCAGTGTTGCGGGGGAATTAACATTCAATGAGGAGATAAGAGATGGCGCGGAAACTTCTGGTAGCACTGGCGGCTGCTGCTTTGTTTGCGTTCGCGGCGGTGGGCGTGGCGAGCGCCCAGCCCCCGACAACCACCACGACCCATAGTCCCTTCTCGGAGACATTTGTCGATGAGGTATGCAATGGCGAGTTCGCGGAAATAACGCTTGAAGGGAAGATTGTCTTCCATGAGACCGTGTTTGATGATGGGCGTTACCACCTCACTGGCACCATTGTCGCCGACTTTACCTGGACGCAGAGCGGCGTTACTTACACCGGCCATGTCACCCAGTGGTTCGGCGAGAATTCTAACAAGAAGAACTTCAACGGCACCTTCACTGTTAACGGCCAGGGCAAAGGCAGTGACGGCTCCAAGGTCTCGGTCAAGGGCGTCGCCCACTTCACTGTCAACGCGAACGGAGAAGTTACAGCGGCGTTTGAGAGGTTCTCCATCGAGTGCAGGTAGGAATACCGCGCTGTAATTAGAGGGGGGGCGGAGGTCTTTATCTCCGCCCCCCCCTCTTGCTGGTTAGCCGCCATGCGAACGGTTACAGATTAAACTGCGGGTCTGAGTAGCCGTCCTCTTTCTGGTAGAACTGGATGCGCCCGCTGATGGACTCAATGACCAGCAGCCTGTTCTGCCCGTCCACCAGCACCGCCGAGGGCCGCCGGAAGCCCCACTCCACCGACGTGTCCGCCCTTCTCCTGGCCTTGGCTATATCAGGGTTGGCGTCGATGAACGCCTTCCCGGACTTGGACAGCTCTCGCGCGTCGCCATAAAGCGACATGATGAACTCGCCGTCCTTGGCGTAGATGTTGACGCGGTTGTTGCCCCAGTCGGCCACGTACACGTCGCCGTCTTTGTCAGTGGCGACACTGGTGGGCCGCTGTAACTGTCCGGGCCCAGTCCCCGGGTGGCCGAAATGCATAATAAACGTGCCGTCGGGCGAGAGCTTCTGCACCCGGTCATTACCCCAATCCGCCACAAAAATGTTGCCATCGTCGTCGATATGGAGGCCGTAAGGCATGTTCAGCTCGCCGGGGCCACCGCCATATCGGCCCCACTGACCCAGAGGCTTCCCGTCCTTGGAGAACTTCTGCACCCGATGGTTGCCGCTCTCAGAGACGTACAGGTTGCCGTCCCTATGGAAACGCATCCCCACAGGCCCGGCTAGTTGTCCTGGGCCTTCGCCCGCTGTACCCCACTTGCCCACGAACTGGCCCTCAGTAGTAAAAACCGATATGCGGTTTAGGTACTCGTCCGCCACATACACGCTCCCTTGGGCATCTAAGGCAATGGAAGAAGGCCATAAAAACTCGCCGTCGCCCGTGCCCGGCGAGCCAGCATCGAAGATGCGGGTGTCGTCAATCAGATCCCACTTGGTCCATCTCTGGGGTGGGCCGAAGGGGCCGCCGGGGTCGTAGGAGCGGCTAGCGACGTAAATCGTGTCCTTCTCCCCCAGGGCCATGTCCGTGGGCGCTGACCAGGCGAAAAGCGTGCCGACGCAGTGGCTGAAGCTGTACGTTCTGCCTTTGGAGGTCTGTAGCAACGCCATGATGTACCTCCTAACAGAACTGGAACTCGCGAGTGGCCGCTATCAGGCCCAACAACTCTGCCACGCCCTTTTCTTCCCGTATGCGCCTGTTACCCTCAACATGCTGTACTAGCTCTTTTTTAGTGCCTGGTTCTACCAGCAAATTACCTAGGTATTGAAGGCATCTATCCACTAGCGCGTCAGGCGTAAGGCTGGGCTCGCTGGCCAGGCGCTGAACAATCGATTGCACACCTGGCATCGAGGCATCGCTGAGGCGGTCCACCATAAAATTGACCCGGCGCACCAGGGAACCGGTGTCGATCCATTCGCTGCCGGTGTGCCACCCTTCGACACTCGGCGGGTCTAGTAAGGCCTGGCCCTGAAAACCCGTCTCCATGGCCAGGGACATGACGCCGGTCTTCGGCTTCTTGTAGTCGCCCACCAGCCGTATGGTGCCGACCACCACCTCGGCGGGGCTTTTCACCTTGCCGAACCACACCTTTTCAGTTTTGAAGAAGTCCGAGTTGAATATAAACCGCAGTGTTGCCGTTAAGTCGTAGTCTGATCTCACCAGCACATCGGCGATGGCCTGGACGGCCTCGGGATCACGCGGCGGCTCTTCTTTCCAGGATGGCACCTGAACTTCATCGGCCACGAAGAAGTTGTACAGGTGGCGGGCGATAAACTGGGCGGTGGCGGGCTGGCGGACTATGATGTCGATAATATCCTCGCCGTTGAAGCGCCCTTTGTGGCCCAGGAACGCCTTCTCGCTGTCGTCATGGTCCTGGGGCACGTACTCGAAGTCCCACAGGAACCTGCCAAAAGGCGTCCTCGGCAGCTTGGGCTTTACGGTCCAGCCGGTGAAGGCGCGCGCCGCCACTTTCACGTCGTCCTCGGTATAGTTGCCCTGGCCCATGGAGAACAGCTCCAACAACTCGCGGCCCCAGTTTTCGTTAGGCGCGTGCTTGTGGTTCTGGTTGTTATCCAGCCAATAAATCATCGCCGGGTCTTTGGACAACGCTACCAGCAAGTCGCGATAGTTCCCGCGCCCCATACGCCTAAACGTATCCATCTGCCGCAGCATCTCGTTGGCGTTGTCGACTTTGGAATCGCCCGTAGCAAAGACCATGTGCCAGAACAGCGCCATCTTGCTTTCCAGGGGCCGCTGCGAGGCCAGCAGCTGGTACATAAGTCCCATCTGGGCCTGGGCGCCGTTGCGAGGCACCTCGGTCATAGGGTGGTAGCGGTACTGGAGGAAGGCGTCGACAGCGGGAACGCTGTGGGCGTCGGGGTCCAAAAGCTCCTCCACCGCGGCCTCGTAGCCCTTGGCGGCTCTGGCTTCCAGCTCTTCGTACGGCGCGCCAAAGCCAGCGCGTCGCATCAGGTGGGCCATCAGGGCTGTGTCGGTGGTCATACGAGTCACCTAGAGAGGACGAGATAGGAGACAGTTGGTAGCAACCTAGCACTGCGACCTGGGGGTGTCAACTCGTGCGGCAACCGTCCCATCCTTGACCCCCTCCTTCCCCCACCCCTACAATCGCCGCATCATACATACCATCGGAGACCAACTATGCCCCGAATGACCGGCAAACGCGCCCTGGTGGAGATGCTTCGAGCTGAAGGCGTCAAGTACGTCTTCGGCAACCCGGGCACCACCGAGCTTCCCTTCATCGACGCCATTCAGGACGCCAAGGACATCAAGTACATCAACACGCTGTTTGAGGGCGTGGGAGCAGGTATGGCCGATGGATTGGCCCGCGTCACCCAGAAACCGTCCTATATGAGCTTTCACATATCCGTTGGCGTGACCAACAGCATCGCCGTCATGTACAACTCGTGGCGAGGCGGCACGCCCATGGTCATTACTGCCGGCCAGGCCTCCGCTCAGCTCCTCAACCACAGCCCCACGTTGTGGTCCAACATGGTCAACGTCATGAAGGAGTACACCAAGTGGGCGGGCGAGGTAACGACGCCCCAGGACGTGGCGCCGATTATTCGACGCGCCTTCAAAGTCGCCAGCACGCCGCCGACGGGGCCTGTCTTCGTCGATTTTGCCTGGGAGTCGCTGAACGGCGAGGCCGACGTGGACATCAACCCGTCGATAGGCGGCTACTATCGCGTGCGCCCTGACAAGGACGCCCTCCAGGCTGCCGCGCGAAAGCTGGCTGGGGCCAAGAAGCCCCTCATGCTCATCGGCGACCGCGTGTCGCAATCGCCCGGCGCGCCCTATGAGGTCGCGAAAATCGCTGCCCGTCTAGGCGCGCCCATCTTCGCCACCAGCTTCTCGGAGGTCCACGTCCCCGCCTCCGACCCCCACTACCTGGGCGCCTTCGACACCTCCTGGCTGCCGCTGTCGCTAAAGCGCCGCTTCGACGAGGCCGATGCCATCCTCGCCATCGGCACCGACGTGCTTATTACCACCATGATCACCCCCGAGCCGCCCTTCAGCGGCAAGCCTAAAATCATCCACCTGGACTGCGACGACTGGGCTATCCAGCGCTCCTATCCCGTGGCTGGCGCCGTCCTGGGCGATATCAAGACGTCGCTGGAGGAACTGGGCCTGGCCCTCGATGACATCATGACCGGCGCGGCTAAGTCGGCGGCTGGCGAGCGGAACAAGGCCGTGGCCGAGGAGAAGCGCCGCCGCAAGGAGGCCTTCCAGGCACGAGTCAAGGCTAGCTGGAACAACCGCCCCATGTCGCCGGAGCGGTGGGCCCACGAGATGAGCAAGGTTATCGCCCCCGACGTCCTGGTCTGCGACGACTCGATTACCAACCGCGGCCCCCTGCTCCAGGCCGTCGATTTCGACAAGCCGGGCACCCTGGTGGGTGGCCGGGGCGGCAGCCTTGGCTTCGGCATGGGCGCCACCATGGGGATGAAGCTGGCGGCGCCGGACAAGGCCGTCCTGGGCGTCATCGGCGACGGCACCGCCATGTTCGCCATTCAGGCCCTATGGACCGGCGTGGAGTACAACATCCCCGTCACCTGGGTCTTCTGCAACAACCGGAGCTATAAGGTGCTGCGCGAGAACATGGTCAAGTATCTTGTAGGCACCGAGCGACAGAGCGAGTTCATCGGCATGAACTTTTACGAGAACCCGCTGGACTTTGTGAAGCTGGGCAACGCCTTTGGGGTGGAGGGGATACGGGTGGAGGACCCGGAGAAGCTGGCGCCGGCGGTCCGCAAGGCCCTGGACAGCGGCAAGCCCTACGTGGTGGACGCCATCATTGACGACAAGTTTGACGAGCGCAAGTACGCCGAGGACTGGGGCCAGTGGTGGGTGGGGAGGAGTAAAGCGGGGGGTTAGGAACAGAATGACTAAAAGGCCGAACTAGGTGATCACGCAACAGGAATTGACATTTCAGGCATGGTAAGATGACTCGAGTTAACGAAAATAGGTAGTAATAACTGAGGATTTTGAGGGAGGGGAATGAACTTCATCCTTCCGAAGATTGTAGTTAGTCCACTTGCACGAGGGCTTAAGGTAAATCCAGGCGTACAAATAGAACAAACGTACGCTGATGGAGGTATTTCTGCAAGCCTTTAGGGGCTTACAAGAGACAGGTTATGGACCGCATTCAGACGGTTAATATTGAACGGATAGAGTGGGCATGCCAACAGTATGGCATAACCCACGCTCAGCTAGCGGCGAGCGTGGGTGTGCCTGAATCCACAATCAACCGCTTATTCGCTGGCAACGGCATTACCTTCAATAATCTTCAGAAGATAGCTGAGTTTTTTGGACATGGGGTGCTGTTCTTTGTCGAGCAAGGATCAGTCGACGCAACCGCTGTATACACGCCACAGTTCCGAACGATTTTGAATAGGAAGCCAAACCTGAGTGCAAAGTTGCGAAGATTTGTTCGTGGGGTCGAGAAGCAGCGTGAAGCCTACCTTGCCTTGCAAGAAGCAATTTCCGAACCCGGCGCTGCGTTTACCCCCCCTGACATAGCCGGTCTGCCAAACGGCCCCCAAATTGTCCGTGACTGGTTGAACCTCTCGACAGACAACAACTTTAGCACCACTCGCACAAAGATTGAGGAGAAAGGGGTTCTAGTCTTCCTGAGTAACGGTTACAACGGGAAGTGGCAGATACCAAAGGATGAACCTATTTTGGGATTCTCTATATACCACAACTATTACCCAGTAATTGTTGTAAAAAAGGAATCCGAACAGCGGCAACTATTTACTCTGATGCATGAGTTGGCACATCTCTTAATCCATAAGACGAGCTGGGTAGACGACAGGTTTGATTTGGAGTCTTACACAGGGCAAGAGCAGGTCGCCAATGCTCTTGCGGGGCGCGTGCTTGTACCAGACGCGGTACTAGGTCGCATAAATGACCAGGAAAGACCTACAAATGTCGCTGAATACGACGAATGGCTGGCTGATATACGCCAAGAGCGTGGTGTAAGTGGCGAGGTAATCCTCCGTAGGTTGCTTGATAGCGGTCGGCTATTACAGGAGAACTACACCGCATATCGGCAATGGAAATCGGCCGTTGCTTGGGAGCAAAAGGAAGGCGGAAACCGGTCGTACCGCTACCGTGAACCTATCCATATGTTCGGGGATGGATTTGTCCGCACCGTTTTTGAGGCATTGCAGGCTAAAGAGATTACGCTGACGAAGGCAAGCGGTTATCTCGACAATCTTCGGATTCAAGATGTCCATGAACTAGAGAGATACTGCTGTGCACATGTTTGACGCTTCATCCGCCATCCATGGATGGGATAACTATCCATTGGCCCAATTTCCGCGCCTCTGGGATTGGCTAGGAAACCAAATTGGTGCTCAACAAGTCCAACTTTCTGAAACCGCATATAAGGAAGTTTGCGCTAAGCAACCAGTGTGTAGGAATTGGCTAAGAGATCAGAATGTGACTACTGTAGGGAATACTCCAGCGATTGTCCAAGAAGCGTTAAACATAAAACCCCTGCTTTGTATCGTTGGAGACAACTACCACCAAGATGGTGTTGGCGAAAACGACCTTCTCATCATCGCCTCTGCAAAAATCAACGGAGCGACTCTTGTCTCCGATGAAAAGAAGCAACCGTTTCTGCCAGGCGACCTTAGGCGATACAAGATTCCCGCAGTTTGCGCTCGCCTTAATGCGCCAGTACCCTGCCAAAGTTTCCTTGAGTACATCGTATCCTCGCGACAGGTATTCTAGCTGGTTTTCGTTTACTAGAACTTACGGGACATTTGCCAAGAGCTATGCCCACCTCCCTCATTCGCGCCAAATACGTCATCACCCGCGTCACCGGTCCCGACTCCGCCCGCGTCATCACCGACGGCGCGGTGTATCAGGAGGACGGCGTTATCCGCGAGGTAGGTGACTACCGCGACCTCCGCGCCCGGCACCCCGACTCCGAGGTCCTCGGCTCCACACGGCACCTCCTCATGCCCGGCCTGGTCAACGACCACGACCACGTCGGCTTTTCCGCGGTGCAGTTGGGCGTGCCGCACCTGCCCCTAGAGCTGTCCGGCCTGGCGCGATTCGGCGCGCGGGAGCTGGACCCGTATCTCGAACACCTGTGGGGCGCTGTGCAAATGATCGAAAGCGGCACCACCGCCGTCCAGATCATGTACACCCCCGGCCGCGGCGCCGCGCCCATCGACCCCGTCACCACAGACAAGGTTATCCGCGCTTACCAGGACGCCGGCCTCCGCCTGGCCTACGCCCCCAACCTCCAGGACCAGAACTCGCTGGTGGCGAGCCCCAAGGGCGGCGAGAAGGAGTTCGCTGCGTCGCTGCCGCCTGACGTAGGCAAGCGCTTTTCCGATTTCATGGCCCGCAGCTACGTGCCGCTGGATGAAGTACTGTCTCTATCTGAAGGCCTCTTCAAGAAGTACAACGGCGCCTCTGGCGGACGAGTCATCGTCAACACCGCTCCCACCAACGTGCAGCGCTGCTCCGACGATATGATCGTGGGCCTTAAGCGCCTCTCCCATAAATACAAGACCACCAGCCACATCCACCTCCTGGAGACCGTCTATCAAAAGCGGTTCGGCCATCGAATCTACGGTACTTCGGCGGTAAAGCACCTCCAGGACATCGGCTTCCTGGGGCCCGACGCCGTCTGCGGCCACACCGTCTGGGCGACGGACGACGACATCGCCATTTTGAAATCGACGGGCGCCAGCGTGTGCCACAACGCCAGCTCCAACTTCCGCCTGCGCTCGGGCATCGCGCCGGTGCATCGATTTGTCCAGGAGGGCGTACGCGTCGCCATCGGCACCGACGACATGGGCCTCAATGACGACAAGGACATGTTCCAGGAGATGCGGCTGGTGCTGAAGCTGCATCGACTGCCCGGTGTGGACTTCACGCCTTTGACCACCTTCCAGGTCCTCGAGATGGCCACCACCAACGGCGCCTATTGCAGCGGCTTCGGCGGCAAAATCGGCGCCTTGGAGCCGGGTATGCGGGCCGACATGACGCTGGTGGATCTGTCGCGCCTTGACCAGCCCTACCTCAACCCCGACACCCCCATCGTCGAGGCCCTGGTGCAGCGGGCGCGGGGCGTGGACGTGGATACGGTAATAGTCGACGGGGAGGTGCTGATGAAGGGCCGCCGCCTCACGACTATCGACAAAAAGGCGCTTTTGAAGGACATCCACCAGGCCTTAGACCGGCCTCTGACCGAGCGGGAGTTGGAGCGCAAGGCGTTGGGCCATGCGGTGTCGCCGCATCTCAAGGCGTTCTACAGCAAGGCCATGGGGGACCTGGGCGCGCCCCACTCGCAATACAACTCGCGAGGCTAACTCCATCCACCCCAACGCGTAACCTGCCGCCCGTAGGCCCTTCCGCGCGTAATGGCACGAAAGGCCAGGTGGCGCTAGGGCTGCAGCCGTCTTATTATAATATGCCGCCAGGGCTCACATCCCCATTATGTCAGACCTTGGCGGCGACTTCGCCACGGGGGGGGGGGGGATTCATGGCCTTCATCGACTATCTGGCCAAATCTAGTTTGTTCCACGGGCTTCCTGAGGAATATCTGAATTGGCTAACCCCCTGCTGTCGGGAAAAATTCTTTCAGCAGCACCACCAGCTTTTTAAGGAAGGCGACGTAGCTGATACGCTGTATGTGATAACGTCCGGCCAGGTGGTGCTGGAAATGACGGTTACGAGTTCCCTGCGGCATTTCAAGGAGACTATCGCCATTACTTCTGTGGGCCCGCCGCATCCCATAGCCGAAAGGGCGTTAGTAGCCCCGTATCGATATGCCTTCTCCGCCAGGGCGGTATTGGACACCTCCTGCGTGGCGATCGACTGCGTTGGTTTGCGAGAAAGGATGGACTCGGACCATTATTTAGGCAGCGTGATTAGAAAAAATCTACTGCAGATCCTGTCGGAGAGGCTCCAGCAGACCAGAGAAGTCCTGGCGTATGAAAGAGCCACGCGGCTGATCTGACAAATCGTCTTCAGCATCGGCCAAACGCCAGCCCCGTGGCCGCCGGTGATTCCGGCTCTCAGGCGTGAGGTTTTACCCAGGCCCTATCACCCGCTTTGACAGCCGCCGCAGGCGTTGGGTTACGATGATAGAGCAGCAATTAGAGGTGAGGAGGTGGTGATATGACGAATCCTATGCCCAGCGAACAAAAAGAGCAGTGGATTATCGGCGATTTGCTGGCCGCCGTCATGGATGACCACAGCCACGCAGACGACGTTATAAATGCTCTGGAAGCGGAAGGGTTTGCTAGGGACACCATTCGCGTGTTCCACGGCCAGGCCGGCAGCGAGGAGATGGGACATGCCGGCGGAAAGGGGTTGATAGGACACGTCCTTCGCGGCATTGAAGATTGGGTGGGCAACTCCAAGAACATGACCGACCACCTAAAAGACGAGGTTGACCGCGGACGGTACGTACTGGTGGTGCCATTGCCGGACCCGGACTCCGAAGACCACGTGCGGCGTGTCCTCCAGAGCCACGGCGGCCATGACATGACCGCGCGTATTAACGACAACTGGAAGACCTACGCTTAGCCGGCGCTGCGTTTCGAGCGCTAAAGAGAGGGGGCGGATTCCTGCCCCCTCTCTTTACGTACCGTATGCGCTGGGCTGGCAGAATCCTAAGGCTTGACCTCCACAGCGTCGCAGCCGAAGAAGGTGTGCCAGTTGTTGTCGGATCCCAGATAAGACCCGACGACACAGACCTTGGTGGTGTTCTTATGGACTCCTGAGCTGGACACGCCGAAGTGCAGGACCATGTCCAGGTCGCCGTCCTTCTTCTTATCGTCCAGCTCGTGAGTGTCCTTTACGAAGTCCTTAGCGGGAGATGGCGATGAGCCGCCGCCGTTGTTCAGGGTTTCCTGGGTGCCAAACCGCGTGGTGGCAAAGTCCACCTTGGTTGCATTAAAGGCTATGGGTAGGCCGTATTCCCCGGCTGACGTTGTCAGGATAGCTACTGGGAACTTCTGATTGCTGTTGGGATTGATGAAGTTCTTATCGTTGCCGGGGCGGAAGTTGATGGCGACGGGGGTTACGCATTCGATAACACGGACGACCTCTACGCTGTTGTTGGAAGCGTTCGGGTCTTCGACGTGCTGGTCCACCGCCGCGATGCTATTGGTAAACTTGAGCTCGTGCTGGCTGGGCTCCAGGCACTCGAAATCGAAGACCTCGGCGATCTCCCTATCGACACTTACCGCCAGGTCCAGGGCTTTGAACTGTACCGTAATGGTGGCGGGCCCTTCCGCTTCCACTACAGTCCCGGCGGGCTGGTTGTTCAGCACCACTTGCGGCTCGCCTGTCTTGTCTATAACGATTGTCGCGGGGGCCTCTTGAGCGCCGACGTGGATGGAGCCTTTTATTCCTTCGGGGATGACCATGCTGCGCTCAACGTTTGCGTCCACGGGGTCAGAATAGAGGTCGTTTACGGTGTCGCCGAAGTTGTGCAGGGTCTTGGTGGTGGAGAAGACGAAGGGCTGGCCCACCAGGATTTCGCCCAGCTCAGCGCTGTCCAGTTCCGAGAAGTCCCACCCGACGACGGCCAGGTCAGCCTGGGCGATGACGGCCAGGTCCAGGGAAGCGACGCCGTCGTTGTTGCTGAGGTTGGGCTCTACAACGTTGGGGTTGGCGGAGTTAATTTCGCTTGCAATCTCGAAGCCGTGGAAGCTGGGCTGCGAGCATTCGATGATTAGGTTTCTCTCGACCACCACCAGGTTGCCCTGGGCCATAGCGGGCACAATCTCGCTTGCGTCCTCAGGGGCGATCTGGCAATCAGGGGAGGCTGAGGCTACGCGCACCAGCTTGCCGTCGATGACGTCGGCGGGGCCGTTGTTGCGCATAGCGACCCGTACCGTGACCTGTACAGGCGTGTTCACTGGGATCTCGTCCGGAGCATCCACCATGGTGGTGCTGGTGATCTGAAGGTCGGCCTCGCAGGCGGCCCAGGACTCCAAGGCGGCGCGAATCTCCTCTCGGAAAAGCTCTACGCCTGCGGGGCGGATTCCCATGAAGCCGCCGTCAATGCTGTCGGCTTTGTGAATGAAGGCGCCGTAGACGTACTCCTGAATTTCGGTCTCGCAGGTGACAGTATCCTTCCACGGCACCTGCGCCCAGCCCGCGACCGTGCGGTTCTCACCGTCACTGAGAGTGTAGCTGCCGGCCTTGTTCGCCGACTGCCTTTGCGACTTGAAACTGGCTATCGACGCGGCGCTGAGGCTCATGCCGGCGGCCTCGGTGTCGATGATCCCGTTGAAAGTGCCGTTGTCCTGGGTCATGAGCGAGAAGGCCGATGCCCTATTGGCGTTGTCCAGGAACCCGGTGGCGACCGACTCGTACATCTTGCCACCGTCCACCAGGGTTAACTGGTTGGGGTTAGCCAGGGCGTTGGCACCGCAGCCGATGAGGTGGTTGAGGGCGGTGTCGTCCATATCGAAAGTGTCGCGGGTGTTATTAATGCTGGCGTCGCCGAAGAAGTCCCGCATGGCCTGGGTCCATCGGTTGTCGGAGGGACCCATCATTTGCTGGAGGCCGTTCTGAAGGGTGTCGGTCCCCGGCAACGTCGAAACGTCCGGGCAGCTGGTCCCTGGCGGCGGGCTGTTGTTGTAGTTGGCAGGGCCGGCAAACCAGGGAACCTGGGTAGCCAGGGTTACCACATCGCCGTCAATGACGGCCCCATCCTGGACCTGCCGCATAGCGTGGAAGTGAATCAGCGCTTTGATGGTGCTGGCAGGCTCAAAGATGAAGGACTCGTTATTAGCGGCAATAACTGACCCATTTACCTCTTTCAGATATACGCCCACCGTTCCATTGGTTGCGGCATCATCCAAAATCTGGCGCACCCGGTCCTCTGGGTCGGCGGCGGATGCTGTGGGAGCGGCCAGCGCCACCCCCAGCAGGGCCGCCAGCAAAGGGAGCCAGGAAATTGGCGCGAGTTTGCGGCCACGCAGAGTTCTTAACGTTTTCATTATCTTCACTCCTGACAATTTTGTCCTGACATAAAATTTTTCGTCTAGGCCGTCCGGGACCTTCAGTTGAGTCCCGGCAAGATATAGTCCAATCCCCTGCTGTGTCCGCTGCGTCACTATGTAGAGGGGGGCAGATGCCTGCCCCCCCTCTTGAGTCTTACAAAGCAAGTCCCTTATTTAGGAGGAGGGGGAACCTTGCAGCTAACAACCGTGGACTTATTGCCGGAAGCGTCCACCGCGTAAACGCCGGCGTCGCCCTTGCCTTTGATGTGGTATTCCACTTCGCCGGCCATGGGGGAAGCGCTGGGTGTGACGCCAGGAGCCTGGGTGTATTTGATGTCGGTGTCGCTGGGATAGGGCCCGAATACCGTGCCCGTGCCCATATCTACGACGAACACCTGTGGACTAGCGTCTACGTTGTCTTTAGCTGAGATGCGGTAGAAGCCGTCAGGGTTCTGGCCGCTCTTGGGGTTGTTGCCGGCGTTAGGAATGTGCTTGCCGCTGGGGTTATGGGTGGGAGTGCAGGCAACGGCGGGAGGCGTAACGTCCGCAATGTGGATGGTCTTGGTCTCCATGATGACCGCGCCGCTGGCGTCAGTCATAGGCTCGCCATTGATGGTGGCCCAGTCGTTGCAGGTATAGGTTTTGCCCTGTTCGGCATCGGCGGCTGCGGTAATTGTCTCGGTGAAGACTGCATGATCGCCGCTCTGGACCGTCTGGCTGGCGGGATTGAAGGTGGTGCTGATGGGGGCCGCGCAGTCGCTGACCATGGCGACCTCGACATCGATGGCCTGGAGGGCATCAATGATGGCATCCGCCACCTCGGCCTCGTTGACGCCTGAGCGGAATATGCCGCCGGTGGCGTCGGCGATAGCCTGGGCCTGCCCGCTGGAGTTTAGCTGGTTAGCGCCGACTGATAGCGCAATCACAATGATGGGGGCGTTGGACCCATCAGTAGTGAGGTCGGCGATGGTGGAAGCCAGGGTATGGCCGCCGCTGGGGTCATGGCCCGGCGCGTCGCCAAACCATACAATGACGCGGGTGGAGCCGGGGCGGAATGCTGGATCATTGGTGACGACAGACGGGTCCGCCATTTCCGACAAAGCATTCAGCTGGGCTTCGGGAAAGTCGCCGCCGCCTGAGGCGACCCATGCGTTGATGCCGGCCTGTACCAAAAGCTCGTCGCCGGTCACGGTCTGGTTTAGCTTATAGGCAAAGGCGTCTGTGAAGTCCTTGTATTCTGCAACGCAGAATTGGGCGTCTGGAGACTCCGCCTGAACAGCATCTATTATGTTCTGTGCGTTGGCCTTGACGTTGTTTATGGCCCCGCCCATGCTTCCGGTGGTGTCTGCCAGGAAGCAGATGTCGGCAAGAGGCGCTATTTCCGGCGTGTGTACCGTCTTTTCGATGTCAACGCTTTCGCCGGGCTTGAGCGTTACCTCTACGGAGGCGGGTGTCAGCTCGGGGCCACTGTGGGCCGCCACGGGCAGCACCATCAAGAGCATCGCCACCAGGGCTGCCATAACGACAAAGCCACTGGAGATGCCCCACCTTATTCTTTTTTTGGAGACACTTGAAAAGCTATTCATTCTACCTAGCTCCTATTGGTTTTTGACCGTTGTTACGGATGAGGCTATTCGGTTGTAAGTACCCTCAAAGTAATTTAAGCATTGCGACATGTCCCAAGGGATAGTCGCTGTTTGGCTTCGATTTTGTTCTCCAGTCACCTCCTTTAGCAGCAGGAAGAGGATTGACGCGCTCAATTGGCAACTAGGTTTAGAAAAGGTTGGCTAGGAAGACTCTGGGGCAAGCGGATGTCCCTTACAGAGCAAACGCTAAACCCTGTAAAATGCAAGAAGCAAAGAGCCGTGGCTAGACATGCCTTCGCTTTTTGCACGAGCCCTGACGGTGCCAGCCGTCTAGGGCTCCTTTTAGATTGACTTGCCTGTTCCCCGCATGCCCCCGCCTTCCCTGACCCCCTTCCGCCTAGTCCTGCACGCCTGGCTACCGATCTAACAGGATGTATAGAATTGAGACTTAGGGAATATTACTTTTGCAGCTTGGGCTAACAAGACACATTTGGACAAATCATTTACTTTGGCATAACTTTTGGACTGGTCTAAAAAAGTAGGGCAGTTACAGTCTGTTTGGATATTAGCGAGATCCACTACCCTTTCTTCCTCGCCTGCCACACTGCCACGCCTATGCCGATTCCCATTATCCCAAGCCCCCACAGGGCCGGCGCCAACCTCACGTTCACTAGCAGCAGGGCCGAGACTACTACTCCCAGCACCGGCGTTACCGGCACGCCCAGCGCCTTTAACCCCACTCGGAAAGGCCATTCCTGGCTGTCCAGTCGGCGTCTCAGTACGATGTGCGACAGGTTCACCCCTATGAATACTAACAGGATGGTGAAGTTGGTGATCTCGGCCACAAAGCCCACATCCTGGCTCAGCACCCCCAATGTAGCCACGGCGGCCACGGCTAGTGTTGCCGCCCAGGGAGTCGCGTATTTGCGATGCACCTTCGCCAGGACCATTGGCAGTGAGCCGCCCTTAGCCATGCCATAGACCGTCCGTACTGTCGCCGTCAGACTGATAAGTACAGTGCTGGCCGTGGCTATCAGGGCGATGACCGACAGCGCGTAGTACCCGCCCTCACCCATAGCCTCCTGCGCCACCGCCGCCAGCGGCGCCTCACTTTCGCTTAACTCCTTCCAACCGATGATGCTGACCGACGCCAGCGCCGTTATGATATAGAGCACCGCCGCTATCCCGCCCGACGCCATGACTGCAATTGGCAGGTTGCGGCCCGGGTTCTTTATCTCGCCCGCCAGGTCTGCCACCTGCTCGAAGCCCAGGAAGGCGAAGAACAGTAGGAACGCCCCGCCAAAGATTCCCCAGGCTCCTTCTGGTGACTCTAGGTAGTCCACGTTGCCTAGAAAGCTGACTCCCACCCCTATGATGACCGCCAGCCCCAGCACCTCCAACATCGATAACGCCGCGCCGACTGTGGTGGACTCCTTGACTCCTCGCAGGCTAAACAGCGTGCTGGCCGCCAGCAGGGACAGCCCTCCCGCCAGGACCGGAAATCCAGCCTGGTCTCTCAAGTATCCAGCAAACCCCAAAGCTACCGTCGCCACCGACACTACCTGCGAGAAGAAGGTTAGCCAGCCCACCACAAAGGCCGCGCCGTCGCCAAAGGCTTCACGGGCATAGTTGTAGCCTGAGGCTGCGCGAGGGAACTTGGCGGAAAGCTCGGCGTAGGAAAGGGCGGTGAAGAAGGCCGCTCCGGCTGCCAGCAGGAAGGAGGCCCAAATGGCGTTTCCCGACTTGGCCGCGGCCTCGCCCATCAGCACGTACACTCCCGCGCCGATAATCACGGCCAAGCCTGAGCCGGTGGCTGCTATAACGCCGATGCTACGCTTTAGCTCGGGCCGCTCTTGGTTAGACGTTGCGGCCATGGCCCGCCGTTAGGGCTTCCCGCCGCCTAGCAGCAAGTGGTTCCGCGCTTCTATCGATAGCGGATGGACCAGCCCACCCTCTTGCAAGTAGCCGATGGTCTCGCGAGTCAAGAACTCAAGCATCGCCCTGTTTAGGTCGGACATAGCGAGCGTCTTAAGCTCGGGTATATAGGGGTAGCGGTGTATCTTCTGGGGGTCCAGCTTGTCGGCGATGAACACCACCTTGGCCACCGGCTCCAGTCGAGGCGCCGCTGTGCTGTGGTAGTAGACGCCCTGGTATATGCCCTCGTCGTCCAGGCCCTCCAGCCGCAGCAGTTCCGCCGCCACAGGCCCATGGAGAAGCACCGGCATGGCCTCCTCGACAGGGTGGATAGGGAGGCCCAGGTCTCGCGCCCTCGATAGCAGCTCCTCGCCTTTCATGGCGCGGCATAGGTCGTGGGCCTGGGCGCAGAGGCGGGAACGCGCCTCATCGACGGCGTGGGCGTGGGCCAGCTCTACCGCGATGCCTTCGACGCGATGGACGTGTTCCCGCAGCCCTCTGGGCAGCTCTAACAGCCGACGCCGAACCGCCGCGTGTATGCCGGCGTCGATGGGCGCCATCGACGGTCTCTAGGCCATAGCCTTCAATTGCCGGCCGGCCAGCAGGTGCATGTGCAGGTGTTCGACTTGCTGGCCCGAGTCCGGACCCTGGTTCACTACCAGCCGGTAGCCGCTCACCGTCATTGCCTGCCGCCTCGCCATCTCCTCCGCCATGGCGAACATTTTGCCCAAAGTGTTGGACACGCTGCCGCTGGCGTAGGTCAGGCCCGCCACGTGGCGTCGCGGTATCAGCAGCAGATGGACCGGCGCTACGGGCTTAATATCCTTGACAACCATCAATTCATCGTCGCGGTACAGGATTTCTGATTCCTGCTTGCCGCTGGATATATCGCAGAAAACGCACTTCTTTGGGGGCATCTAAGATTGGTCTCCTCTTTCATTTCACAAGCCGCTTAGGGCTTGGGACAGCATTGTACGATGGTATGCCGCGTCGCCGAAAGCCTGCTCCTGCACCTTGGCGCGGCGGGTGTAAAGCTGCAAGTCGTACTCCCAGGTGAAGCCCATGCCGCCATGGCATTGGTGCGCCAGGGCGCATATACGATTGTATGCCTCGTTACACCACATCTTCGCCATCGATATGTCCGACGACCACAGTTCGCCCTGCGCCACGCGCCACGCCGCCTGGTAAGCCATGGACTGGCAGCCTTCCACGTCCATAGCCATATTGGCCAGGTGGTGCTGCAGGGCCTGGAAGGTAGCCACTGGTCTGCCGAACTGTACACGACGCTTGAGGTAGTCCAGCGTCATCTCCAGCACCGCCTGGGCCCCGCCCGCCATCTCTACCGACTTCCCCGCTGCACCTCTGTCCAGAGTCTCCATAACAATTTTCCAACCCCGATCTACCTCGCCGAGTATCCAGTCTCTGGAAGCCTTCACGCCGTCAAACTCGACCCGGCCCAGCCTATCACCCGAGAAGGTGTGGTGAGGCGTCACCTTCACCCCTGGCGCGCTCCTCGGAACAAGAAAGACGCTTATGCCACGATTCTTTTCCCATGGGTCAGGCCCAGTATCCGAGGTCAGCGCAGAGACCAGGAAGTAGTCAGTGACGTAGGCGTCAGGCACAAAATACTTGGCGCCGTTGAGAACAAAGCCGTTACCATCGCGGTTGGCTCTTGAGTTCAGGTAGGTGTACCAGTAATCATCGGTCGACTCTAGCGTCGCCAGCGTCATGAAAAGCTGCCCCTGAGCAATTTTGGGCAGCAGTTCCGCCTTTTGCGCCTCGCTCCCCGACGCCAGCACCGCCAGTCCGCCCACTACCACCGTCGAGAAGAAGGGGCTGGGTGTCAGCATCCGGCCCATCTCCTCCAGCAGCGCCGCCAGGTCCAGGAAGTTGCCCCCAGCGCCGCCGTACTTCTCCGGAAAGGCTAGCCCCAGCCATCCCGCCTCGGCCATGCGACGCCACACTTGAGGACTGTACCCCTTCTCGTCCTTTTCCATTGCCAGCACCATCGACAGCGGGCACTCCTTAGCCAGGAGCGACCGCGCGCTGCTCTTCAGCATCTGCTGGGTCTCGTTCCACGCCAGGTCCACGCCTTACCCTCGAGGCATCCCCAGCCCTCGGCTGGCGATGATGTTGCGCTGTATTTCCGATGTCCCCGCCGCAATGGTGCCCGATATGCTGTACCGCCACGCCTTTTCAATGATGCCCCTCAGGGGTACCCACTTGTCCTCGTCGGTCAGCACGCCGTAATGGCCCAGGATTTTCAGCCCCGCGGCGGCGCACTTTTGCAGGTTTTCACTGCCGAAGACCTTGCTCATGGACGCCTCTTTGGTCGGCACCTGGCCCTGGCTCTGAAGCCACGTCACCTTGTAGGCCATAAGCCGCGCCACTTCTGTTTCAACATACCGTTCGACCATGAGGTCTCTAGCCCAGCCCTCATCGGCGCGGGGGATATCCGTGCCGTGGTCGCCATGGACGTCGTCCATGTACTGATTGATGTCATCCAGAATCCGTTTAGCGGAGGCGGCGTAGTCAATGCCGGAACGCTCGAAGTCCAGCAGCGTCACCGCCACGTACCAGCCCCGGCCCTTCTCGCCCACCAGGTTCTCCTTGGGCACCTCCACGTTATCGAAGAAGACCTGGTTGAATTCGTGCTCGCCGGCCATGCTGATGATAGGCCGCACCTCTACACCCCTGGACTTCATGTCCAGCAGCAGGAAGCTGATGCCGCGATGCTTGGGCGCGTCAGGGTCGGTGCGGGCCATGAGCATCATCCAGTCGGCACGATGGGCCAGGGATGTCCAGATCTTGCTGCCGTTGACCAAGAAGTAGTCGCCCTTGTCTTCCGCCCGCGTTCTAAGCGAGGCCAGGTCGGAGCCGGCCTCAGGCTCGCTGTAGCCCTGGCACCACTGCACCTCGCCCCGCGCCACCGGCGGCAGGAAACGCTCCTTCTGCTCCCTGGTGCCGTAGATCATGAGCGTCGGCCCCAACATGCGCGCGCCGAACACGTCGCGGCCAGGGGCGCGATGGTAGGACATCTCTTCGTTGAGAATAAGGCTCAGCATGGGGGATGCGCCCATGCCGCCGTACTCTTTGGGCCAGTGCATGGTCAGCCAGCCGCGCTGGGCCAGCTTGCGGCGCATCGAAAGCGTCAGCTCCCAGTCCCCCGATTCGGTGGCGCGGCCTACGCCTCGCAGGTCAGGAGGAAGCTCCCGCGCCAGGAACTCCAAAAGCTCCTCACGAAAGGCCTCTTCCGCGGGCGAAAAGCGGAAGTCCATGAGACGCCGTTCAGGACGCCTGGACTAGGCGCCGCTGACGGATATGCAGGTGACGGTGCGGTTCACCCCGCCGAAGTGTACATGCTCGGTCACCATCTCACCGATGGAGGCAATGTCCTTGGCTTCGATGAGGGCGATGACGTCGTAGGGGCCCGTGACCACGTCCACGGACTTCATACCCGGGACCTTGCGTAGCTGCTGTGCGACTTCCCGGGTCTTCCCTACCGCTGTTTCGATGAGGATATAGGCCTTGGTAGCCATGGCGCGCCTCCCTGTGGGCATAGGTGTTCCAACAATGTGTGGTTGGAATAAGAGCCCTGATGGTAACCCAATTCTAGGGTTGAGGGTTGGGGGTGTCAATTTTGGCAGCTTTCAGGTTCGGTGCCTTAAGGGCGTTTGACCGGCAGCTCCACAAGTCCAAGCCTAGATAGTAGACTGCAACACCTCTAAAGAACAACGCAGAACAACGCCCACCCTTTCCATTGGGTGCAGCAATGCCTATAATTGATTCGTATGTTAATTGACCGGATTTGATTCAGCCGTCCGCATCGGCGAGGGGGTCCAGATGAATCTAGCTGTGGTTGGTGGGGCTGCAGGTACTCATGGGGCTGCAGGGGTCTTCACGCTTTTCCGTGTGTTGTGGCCGCTGCTGTTATTTCTGGGCATGGCATTGACTTGGTTGGGGCAACGGTCCCACAGACTTCGGGGTGGTGATCATACATCATCACGGCAGCGTACCAACGGCCATTCTGAACCGGAGGAGTCGCCGATTAGTCCTGAGGAGTTGGCGAAGGTTCACGAGGAACTCCGGCGCATGCGGGATGGCGAGTCCGACAGACCTCTATGAGCCCTTAGGCCGGGCTAGTCGGAAGCTGCTTGGGTCTGCACAAGCTTTGGGACTGGAATAGCAATTACAGCGCATCCTCTCTTTTGCCTTCCAGTGGTTTGGACATGGTGGCCTGGGCACGAATGTTATGCCTGAGTAACAAACTTTCACTACGCCTGACGATTTTTCCACTATCATATCCCCATGGACCTCCTCCGCCGGCACGCCACCGCCCTTGGCATTACCCTCAACGACGCCCAGCTAGACCAGTTCCAGCGCTTCTACCAGGAGCTGACCAACTGGAACCAGCGATTTAACCTCACCCGCATCACGGGCTATGATGACGTGCAGATAAAGCACTTCCTGGACTCCCTGACCGCGGCCTCTGTCATTCCACAGGTCGCGAAGGATGGCGGGCGGTTTGTGGACATAGGCGCGGGCGCAGGACTGCCAGGCCTCGCGCTGAAAATCGCCTTCCCCGCCATTCGCCTCACCCTCATCGAGGCCACGGGCAAAAAGGCCAACTTCCTGCGGCATGTTGTCCAGGCCCTGGGGTTGGATAGTGTAGAGGTGGAGGCGGAGCGGTCCGAGGTACTAGCGCAAGACCCTAGATTCCGCCAGCAGTTCGACGTCGCTCTGGCCCGCGCCCTGGCCCCCATGGCCCCCTTAGCCGAGATGGCGCTGCCCTTCTGCAAGACCGGCGGCATCGTTGTCGCGTACAAGAAGGGGGATATAGACGCAGAGCTGGCTGCCGCACGCCGCGCCATCGCCACCGTGGGTGGGGAGATGCTGCGTCGACACGAGGTCGATGTGGAGGGGCTGCGGGACGGACGCTGCCTGGTGGTGCTGCGGAAGGCCAGGCCCACGCCATCCGAATACCCGCGGCGGCCGGGCACGCCCCAGAAATCGCCCTTGTAGCACGCGCGGGCCAAGCGTGAGCAATCCTCTGATATAATGCCACAGTTTTCCGCAAGACCAATCGTGGACGGTTCATGACCTCTCCGCCCGGCCAGGGTTCCCCCTCCAGACCCTTTTTCAGGGGCAAGTTCGCGTCCCTGTCCACACTTTTCTTCCTCGCCATCGGCGGCGCTTTTCTCTTCTTCCTGGTGGTCCGCTTCGACATCAGCCCCAGGCAGATATGGGACAGCCTGCGGGATAGCAACCCCTGGTTCTTCCTTCTAGCCTTTTTTCTCTATTACACCAACTTTGTCTTTCGAGGCATCAAGTGGCGCATCTTGCTGGGCAACGCCCGACAGCATGGCGAGCCATCACCCAGCGTACCTCACACCACCAGCCTTATGCTCATCAGCGGCTTCGTAAATCTGGTCACCGCCTTTCGTCTGGGCGACGCGTATCGCGCCTACCTCTACAGCAGCGAGTCCAAGACCAGCTTCTCGCGGGCTGTGGGCACCCTGGTGGCGGAGCGGGCCGTAGAGGTGGTGATTATGTTCTCGCTGCTTATGCTGGCCGCCGTCCTGCTGGCCACCCACGGCGACGAGACCTCCTGGATATACGTGGCGCTGGCGTCCATTCTGCCCGGGGTGCTGATTGTAGGGCTGCTGGCGATGCGTCTCTTTCGGGGACGCATTCAGCGATTTGTCCCCGGCCCGCTAAAAGCCGCCTACGACCTCTTCCACCACGGCGCCCTAGGGTCCTACGCCAACCTTCCCCTGCTCGTCGGCCTGGCTGTGCTGGGGTGGCTGGCGGAGGTGGGGCGGGTCTTCTTCGTGGCCCAGGCCCTAGGCGTGGACCTGAGCTTCGCCTGGGTGCTATTCGCCGCCCTGGCCAACGCCCTGCTGACCCTGCTGCCCGTGGGCGGCCTGGGCATCACTGAGGTCAGCCTTGCGAGCCTGCTCTCGGATACCCTCACTCGCAGCGAGGCGGGTGCGGTGGTGGTGCTGGACCGCGTCATCAGCTATCTCAGCGTCATCATCTTCGGCGGGCTGCTGTTCCTGGTACACAACGCGGTGTTCAGGAAACGGGCTACGGTCTCGCCGCCAGGGTAGCCGCCGTGCTTCACACCGCCAGCTTCTATCAGCCCCAGGACTGGCATGGCCGGCTGTTCCGCGTCTCCCGCCAGCACCCTCGAGGACGCCGTGTCCAGTGGGAGAGCCTGCCCTTCTTCTATCCCACCTACGACATCATCAAGGCCTACCGGAAGGGCGAAATCGATTTCGAGCGTTATACGCGCGACTACCTGGGCCAGCTTGAGGAAAGATGGGATTCGGATAGCGACATGCGGTCGGGGGTGCGGGCGTCGCCGGGCCTGGGCGACTTCACGCTTCTATGCTTCGAGCGCGTCGGTGAGCCCTGCCATCGCTTAATCCTGGCGCGGTGGCTCAAAGACCAGCAGCCGGACTTGCTAATCGGCCCTCTGAATTAGGAAGGGTCGTCCCAAAATAGCCCTTTTGAGGCCTCTCCGGTGCTACAATGGACTCATAGCCCAAAGCTGAGGTGCGGCATGGCTATCGCAGGCAAGAACTACATCAACGGCCAGTGGACTCCCGCCTCTAGCGAAGAGACCTTCCCCAGCGCCAGCCCGGCGGACACCCGCGATGTGCTGGGCCACTTCCCGCGCTCCAACTCCGCTGATGTCGACGCCGCCGTGAAAGCCGCCCGCGAGGCCTTCCCCGTATGGCGGCGCGAGTCCCGCATCCGCCGCGGCGAGGTCCTGGACAGGTTTGTCCAGATCGTCAAGGCGGAGCAGGAGGACATAGCCCGCATTATGTCCCGCGAGTGCGGCAAGTCGATTACCGAGTCCCGCGCCGACGTCGTCGAGGGCATACACACCGCCCAGTACTGGTTCGGCGTGGCCCGTAATCCCTCCGGCGATGTAATCGCCTCCGAGATACCGGATAAAGACAGCTACGTCTATCGCAAGCCCAAGGGCGTCGTCGCCTGCATCAGCCCCTGGAACTTCCCTTTCGCCATCCCATTGTGGCTCACCTGCCCGTCGCTGGTGGAGGGCAACACGGTGGTGCTGAAACCCGCCGAGGAGACCCCCCTGGTGGCCCAGCGGCTGGTGGAGTGCATGGAGAAGGCCGGCGCTCCTCGCGGCGTCTTCAATCTGGTGCAGGGCATGGGTGAGGAGGCGGGCTGGCCCCTGGTGAACCACCCGGAGGTGGATGTAGTCCTCTTCACCGGCTCCGCGCAGGTGGGGTCGATGATTAAGGAGGCCTGCGCCAAGGACTACAGGAAGTTCTGCGTGGCCGAAATGGGCGGCAAGAACGCCATCGTTGTTTTTGACGACGCTGACTTTGACCTGGCCGTCGACGCCGCCATGATTTCCGCCTACCGCACTACGGGCCAGCGATGCGTCTCCGCCGGCCGCGCTATTGTCCATGAAAGCATCGTCGATCGGTTCGCCGACGCGCTGAAGAAAAAGACGCAGCTCATACGCATTGGCAACCCCCTGCAGGAAGACGTGTTCATGGGGCCGCTGGTCAGCCAGGCGGCCCTCAAGAAGGTGGAAGGCTACAACAAGCTGGCCGTCCAGGAAGGCGCCAATGTCTTGCTCAACGGCGGGCGGCTCTCCGGTGACAAGTACGACCACGGCTATTTCATTCGTCCTTTTCTGTACACTATGAAGCATAACGCCACGTCTAGGGTGTTGCGGGAAGAGGTCTTTGGGCCGCATTTAGCCATTATCCCCTTCAAGACCCTAGAGGAGGCGGCGGAGATTTACAACGACACCGAATACGGCTTCTCTATGGCCCTTTGCACCAACGACTATCGAAAGGTGCGGGCCATGCGGGAGTTGTGCGACTTTGGCGTGGGGTATGTCAACCTTCCGACTATTGGGGCGGAGGTGCATCTCCCCTTCGGCGGTGTAAAGCGTAGCGGGACGGGAATACCTTCGGCGGCGGGTCTGCTGGACGCCGTGAGCCATCGTGTAACCGTCACCGTCAACCACGACCGAAAGATTACTATGGCCCAAGGCATGAGGAATAATTTTGACGAGTTGAAACCCGGGTAGGCCTTTGACTTTGGCATTGAAAAAATCAATCGAGGTTTGAGGAGTTGTCGGGGCGTGTAGGAGTCTCGCGACTGGGGAGGTGAGGTATGAGCGGGTGGAGCAAGGCCGGATTAGAGGCTTCGACCGCGTACTTTCTTAAGTCCCGGCTGAACGTTGACGGCGCCGGCAAGAATCCTCGGAAGGAGGACCGTTTGATCATTGTCGCCAACCGTCTGCCGGTAACGGTGGAGGAAGATGGCCCGGAAATCACCTACAAGGCCTCCGCGGGAGGCCTGGCCACGGGCCTGGGGGCCTTCTACAAAGAGCGGAAAGCTATCTGGGCAGGCTGGCCGGGGTCTGTCTCCAGGGCCAGCCGCTTGGAGGTAGCCAACGCCCTCTCCGGGTGTCATAACTGCTATCCCGTGTTCCTTTCAGAGCGCCTTGTGCATGAATACTACGACGGCTTTTCCAACCGAAGCCTCTGGCCTCTGTTCCACTCCATGCCCTCCCACGCCCGGTTCTCCGCCGCCGAGTGGGACGCCTACCAGGAGGCCAACGAGGTCTTCAGCAGCGTCGTCGCTCAAATGGCTAAGCCTGACGATGTCATATGGGTCCACGACTACCAGTTAATGCTGCTGCCCAAGCTCCTCAGACAGCGCCTGCCCAAGACCCGCATAGGTTTCTTCCTACATATCCCCTTTCCCCAGTACGACATCCTCAGGATGCTCCCGTGGCACAAGGAGATCATAGAAAGTCTTCTGGCCGCCGACCTTGTAGGCTTTCACACCTACGACTACACCCAGCCCTTCCTCGCCACTGTGCGCCGCCTCTTCGGTTACGAAAGCAACATCGGCCAGATCATCGCCGGCGACAGGGTTATTCAGGTGGACGCCTTCCCTATGGGCATCGAATTCGACCGGTTCTCGGAGGGTGTGAAGAAGGAGGAGGCGCGGCGGGAGGTCGAAAAGATTAAGGACACCTTCCTGCATCGGAAGGTGGTTATTTCTATCTCGCGGCTGGATTACACCAAGGGCATTCCCGAGCAGTTGGAGGCCATACGAGAGTTTTTACAGCGCTATCCTGAGCAGCACAAGAAAGTCATGTTCGTTCTGGTGGTGGTGCCGTCGCGGGAGCGTGTGGAGCGTTACGCCCATCTGCGCCGCGAAATCAACGAGCTGGTCAGCCATATCAACAGCATCTACGGCGACCTGGACTGGATGCCGATTCGATATGTGTACCGTTCCCTCAGCTTCCCCGAGCTTCTGGCTCTCTACGACTGCGCCTCCGTGGCCCTTATCACGCCCCTTAGGGACGGCCTGAATCTGATTGCCAAGGAGTTTGTGGCGGCCAAGAACTCGGAGCGGGGCGTCCTCATCCTGAGCGAGACCGCGGGCGCCGCCAAGGAGATGCTGGAAGCCATTGTTGTTAACCCAAACGGCAGCCAGGAGATTGCCGACGCGCTCCAGCAGGCCCTCACCATGCCGGCCCAGGAGCAGAGCGAGCGTATGGCCGCCATGCGGCGGCGCTTGAAGGAGAGCGACGTGCAGCGCTGGGCCAGCCGCTTCCTGGACAGCCTGGACCAGGCCGTGAGCCTGTCGGAGGAGCTTGCCGTCAAGTTCATGGATTCCAAGGACGTGGACAAGCTCAAGAACGCTTACCAGACCTCCAGCAAGAGGCTTATCTTGCTGGACTACGACGGCACTCTGGTGCCCTTCGCTGACGAGCCGCAAAAAGCCGCGCCATCTAAAGACCTTTTATCGCTGCTTGATACCCTTTCGGAGGACCAGGGGAATGAAGTGGTGATCACCAGCGGTCAGATAAAGAACGGCCTGCAGAGATGGTTCAAATCCCTGCCCGTCACCATCGTTGCCGAGCATGGCGCCTGGGTGCGCAACAAGACGAACAATAAATGGCACCTGGCCCTCTCGTCGGACAACAAGTGGAAGGACTCCGTCCGTCCTATGCTGGTCTTGTTTACCGAGCGCGTGCCTGGCAGCTGGATTGAGGAAAAGGTCTTCTCGCTGGCGTGGCACTATCGTAAGGCCGATGTGCAGATGGGGATGGACGCCGCCCGCGAGCTTACAGACATGCTGACCAATCTGACGGCCAACCTGGAGATTCAGGTTCTACACGGACATAAGGTTGTGGAGGTCAAGTCTACGGGCGCCAGCAAGGCGGAGTTCTTCTTACGCTACCTGTCTAAGAAGCCCTGGGACTTTATCCTGGCCGCCGGGGATGATGTGACCGATGAGGCCCTCTTCCGCGTCCTCCCCCAGGGGGCCGCCACTGTCAGTGTCGGCTTCGCCGCCTCCACGGCCGTCTACAACCTCCAGTCGCCGGCGGAAGTCACAGTGGTGCTGAAGAAGCTGACAGATGGCTTTGAGGCCGATAAGACCGCGCGGCAGGTCCTGGACAGTAGGCCTTCTAAGCGCAGGCAGGAGTTGAAGGAGTCGGAGGAGGAGAAACACCCCGCGCCTGCGGGCTGAAGCGTATTGACACTCCACGCCTGCCGAACGTAATATATATGGGTTATGGAATACGCAATAATCAAGACTGGCGGAAAGCAGTACCGAGTCTCCGTGGGAGACATGGTGGACGTGGAGAAGCTGGCCGTGGAGCCTGGCTCGGAAATTGAGCTGAGCGACGTGGTGGCCGTATCCAAGGATGGCAAGGTGAGCCTGGGCCAGCCCGTGGTGGAAGGCGCCAAGGTCATTGCCCAAGTCCACGAGCATAATAAGGACAAGAAGATTCGGGTCTTCAAGTACAAGCGCAAGACCCGCTATCGCAAGACCACCGGCCACAGGCAGTCGCATACGCGCCTTCAGGTCGTGGAGATCCAGAACGGAGGCACAGCCTAATGGCCCAAAAGAAAGCTGGCGGCAGCAGCCGCAACGGTCGAGACAGCCAGGGGCAGCGCCGCGGCATTAAAAAGTACGGCGGCGAGATTGTCCTTGCCGGCCATATCCTAGTCCGACAGCAAGGCGAGCGCATAGCCCCCGGCAACAACGTGGGCATGGGCAAGGACTTCACCCTTTTTGCCCTGGCCCCCGGCCGCGTAGAGTACGGCTGGGCTAGGGGCGGCAAGCGCCGCGCCAGCGTCCAGCCCATCGAATCCAAGTAACCTTTTTCCAAAGTAGGAACCATGAAGAAAGATATCCATCCTCAGTACCATTACAACGCCGTGGTCACCTGTTCTTGCGGCAACGTCATCACCACGGGCGCCACCAAAGCCACCCTTCGTGTCGAGCTGTGCAGCAAGTGCCATCCCTTCTACACCGGCGAGCAGCGCATTGTGGACACTGAAGGCCGCGTGGAGCGCCTGCGCCGCCGCTACGGCCTCAAGACCTAGCGTTTTAATCGACGACATCAAAGGGGTGAGTTTTACTCACCCCTTTTCTTTTGGTCCTTACGGCCCTAAATTTGTTGGTAGCCTTTTCATAACTATGAGGTAGATTTGTCTAGACCACCCTTTTTTTACGGCGGCCAGGCGGTCATTGAGGGAGTGATGATCCGCGGCCAGAAGTTCTTTAGCCTGGCGGTGCGGCGCTCCAACGGCTCTATTTACCACTCCGCCGAGCCCCTCAGCACCATCTACACCGGCGCCCTCCGCCGCCTGCCCTTCCTACGAGGCATCCTGATCCTCGTTGAGACCCTGGGGCTGGGCTACAAGGCCCTGACCCGCTCCGCCAACATCGCCCTGGAGGACCAGAGCAACGGCGAGGCCAAGGAGATGTCCACCGCGGTCATGACCATGACCATGCTCGTCGCCCTAGCCTTTGCCATCGGCCTCTTCTTCCTTCTGCCCCTCTTCGCTGCTCGCTCCCTGGACGGCGTCCTGGACGACTGGCTGGGCGCCGGCAGCCGCGCCGACTTCCTGAGCAACCTTATCGAAGGCGTCATACGGCTGGGGCTTCTAGTAGGCTATATCGCAGTCATTGGCCTGATGAAGGACATCAAGCGCGTCTTTGCCTATCACGGCGCTGAGCATATGACCATCCACGCGCACGAGCACAAGCTGCCGCTGGACGTGGAGCACATTCGTCCCTTCCCCACGGCCCACCCCCGATGCGGCACCGCCTTCCTGCTGACGGTGGCGGTGGTCGCCATTCTGGTCTTCGCCCTCCTGGGCCGCCCCGACCTCCACTGGGCCATACTCTCTCGAATCCTTCTGGTGCCGGTCATCGCTGCCATCAGCTACGAGTTCCTTCGGTTCACCGGCGCGCATAGCGGGTCCAAACTCGGCCAGGTCATGGCTACCCCTGGCCTGCTGCTGCAGCGACTCACCACCCGCCGTCCCGACGACCAGCAAATCGAAGTCGCTATTTACGCTATGAAGTCGGCCCTGGCGGCGGATAAGGGGGAGGAATGGGCGCCGGAGGGGGCAAAGGCCGACAGTCCCGCTTCAGACCCTGTCGCAAATGGTGAGACCCCTACTGTTACGCAGGGGCCTCCAAACGCTGAATCGAAAGAGCCTGGCGCCGCTCCGACGACCTAAAGCCTACCTCCTCCGCCCCTTCAGCACCTCCCACACCTGCTGGGGTTTCACGTCGCTGGCGGCCATCAGCACCAGGGTGTGGTACAACAGGTCCGCTACTTCTTGCGGCAGGTTCTTGGTATCGCCCATAGCGGCTGATATAGCTGTCTCGCCCGCCTCCTCCGTCACCTTTTGGGCTACACGCCCTACACCGCCCTTCAACAGTTCGGTGGTGTAGCTGCCCTCCGGCATCTTCTGTTTCCGGTCCTGGATGGTGGCATATAGCTCGTCCAGTATCCCCGACCCGGGGTCTGAGTGGACGTAGTCCTCGTTGGCCGGTGTCGATTCGACATGATTAAAGAAACATGAGACCTGGCCGGTGTGGCAGGCCGGGCCGTCAGGGATGACTTTTAGAAGCAGGGTGTCGCCGTCGCAGTCAGCCCAGACCTCCTTAACGTTCAGATAGTGGCCGGATACTTCGCCCTTGTGCCACAGGTCCTCGCGGCTGCGGCTGTAAAACCAGACCTGGCCGCCTTCCATGGTGCGCTTCAGCGAGCCTGGATTCATGTAACCCACCATCAGCACCTGGCCCGTGTTGATGTCCTGGGCCACGGCGGGAACCAGGCCCTGCTTGTCCATCTTCAGCTTCATTGCTTCCACCTCTCGATGACCTGCGGCAATTCCAGCAGGCTCTTTATCTCATAGTCCGGCGTCGGGTACTTGGCGTCCCGCGCGCGGCCGTTTCGATTTATCCATACCGCGCCCATGCCCGCCCGCTTGGCCCCCAGCACGTCGTCGAAGGGGTTGTCGCCCACGTACGCCGACTCCTGGGGTTTCACCTCCATCTTCTTCAGCGCCTCCTGGAAGGTCCTGGGGTGGGGTTTGTATGCCTTCACCATCTCCGACGACAGGACGGCGTGGAACTTCAGGCCCAGCTTTTTTATCTGCGGCAGCAGGTAGTCGTCGTCGGCGTTGGAGAAGACCCCCGTCCTCCACCGGCGCTGGATCTGGCCCATAGCCTGGTGGGTCTCGGGGAAGGCGTTCTGCTCCCCCATAATGCCGACGGCGGCTTTGGCGGCGGCAGCGGCGTCTCCCTTGAGCTTCAATTCTTTGAACGTATCTACGAAGCAGTCCCGCCATGCCTCCTCGTAGCTCTTGAAAGGGGGGCTTTTCTCAGGCTCCTCCAGGTTTAGGCGCCATTTCCTGAACCCCATCTCGCGGCCCTTCCACTCTTTGTAGAGCGTCATCGAATCGACCTTTAGGACCTGGTCGCGGCAAATGTCGGCGAATAGCTGGTGCCACCTCGACTCCGGGTTGGGCGCCAGGGTGTCGTACATGTCGAATATTACAGCCTTGATCTGGGCCACTACTTTGGCTCCTTCTTGCTTTTGGTAGGCCGCATGGGTACGCCTCTCTTTTGGAGGTAGTCTTTGGCCTGGCCGATAGTAAATTTACCATAATGAAAGATGCTGGCGGCCAGCACCGCGTCGGCCTTGCCTTTGTCCAGGGCGTCGTACAAGTGCTCCAGGCCGCCCGCGCCGCCGCTAGCGATGACCGGCACAGGGACTGCCTCGGATACCGCCCGCGTCAGCGGCAGGTCGTAGCCCGTCTGGTGGCCGTCTGTATCCATGCTGGTCAGCAAAATCTCGCCGGCGCCAAGCTCCACCACCCGACGCGCCCACTTCACCGCGTCGATGCCCGTGGGCTTGCGGCCGCCGTGAGTGTACACCTGCCATCGCGACGCTGCGTCTAGGGCGATGTCCTCGGGGGCCGCTGGGTGTAGCGCGCCGTCCACCACCTTGGCGTCGATGGCGACGACGATGCACTGGTTGCCAAAATGATACGCGCCTTGTTTGACCAGTTCCGGGTCCAACACCGCCGACGTGTTGATGGAGACCTTGTCGGCCCCGGCCCTGAGCATTCGCCGCACGTCGTCCACGGTGCGAATGCCCCCGCCCACCGTCAGCGGGATGAAGACCTGCTCAGAGACTCTCTTAACCACCTCCACCATGGTGTCGCGGGCGTGGGCGCTGGCTGTAATGTCGAGGAAGACAAGTTCGTCGGCGCCTTCGCGGTCGTAGAGGGCGGCCATCTCTGCGGGGTCCCCGGCGTCGCGAAGCTGCAGAAAGCTGACGCCTTTGACTACTCGGCCCGCGTCCACGTCCAGGCAGGGGATGATGCGCTTGGTCAGCACAAGACTACTTGGTGAACAGCAGGAAATACTGGTTGGGATTCAGCTCCCGGCGGCGGTGGAGCTTAACGCCCGCCTGGGTAGCAAGGTCTATCATGTCCTCAGGCGAGACCCGCATCTCCGTGGGAGGGCCGTCGTCGCTATCCTTCTTGTGCCATTCCAGCACTGCGCACCAGCCCCCGTTCTTTAACAGCCTGGTGGCCGCCGACATGAAGGCCTGTTTGTCGGAATTGTGATGGGCCACATAGGCCAGCATTATTCCGTCCATGGCCCCGTCCTCTATCGGGAAATCCGACTCGCCGCACTTTTGGACCTCAATGTTGGACAGCTTGGCCTCGGCCACCCGCGCTTTCATGGCCTCCAGCATCTCATCCTCAATGTCCAGGGCGTAAATTTTGCCGTGGGGCACCAGCTTGGCCATAGGTATGGCAAGATGCCCCGGCCCGCAGCCAATGTCGGCGATTCGATGGTAGGGGTCCAGGGGCAGCTGCAATAGCAGCTCGTAGGGGTCTAACTCCCGCCTCCGCTCGGGCGAAAGCATGGCTTCAATATGTTCCTTGTTGTGCGCGGGTTTAGATGTCATGTCCATGGCCTGAGAAGAGATTTATCGGGACGTGTAGTTCTATATTACCAGCCGTGATAACTAGGCACTAGCATAGCGCCTCGACATCCCTGCTACGATTCTCCCGCCGCCTTTATCGCCTCTCCTAGCTCCATCATTCCCCGGTACAGAGCGCTGCCCACCACCACCCCTTCGGCCCCTGTCGGCCCCAGCAGGCGAATGTCCTCGACAGTGCTTACGCCTCCTGACGCTAGCACGGCCTTGCCGGTGCGCCTCACCAGGTCTGATACACCCTCAAAGTTAGGTGACATGAGAGTGCCGTCCCGCGCGATGTCCGTGTATAGGAACCGCTCCGCCCCCCGCTTTATCATCTCCATCGCCAAGTCCACGGTGTTCACGTCCGTGCGCTCTTGCCATCCCTTGATCGCCACCTTGCCGCCCTTGGCATCCACCGCCACCACCACTCTGCCGCTGCCCAGACTCTTGCATAATATCTCCACCAGTCCCGGGTTCTCCACAGCCGCCGTGCCTACCACCACCCTGTTAACGCCCGATGCCACAAGGCTTTGGGCGGACTCCAGGCTGCGAATGCCGCCGCCCACCTGCACAGGGATATTTACGCTGGCGACAATCGCTTTCACGGCTTCCAGGTTGACCATGTAACCGTCCCGGGAGCCATTCAGGTCCACGACATGTAGGCGCTTAGCGCCCTCCGACTCCCATCGCTTTGCCATCTCCGAGGGCTCGCGTGAGAACACCGTCTGTCGCTGGAAATCGCCCTGGTAGAGCCGGACGCAGGCGCCGTCCTTGAGGTCGATGGCCGGGATGACTTCCATGGCCTACCGCCGCGACGACACCAGGGCGGCGTGCTCCACAAAATTTCGATAGAGCTTCAACCCCAACGGCCCGCTTTTCTCAGGATGGAACTGGGTGGCGATGAGGTTGTCGCGAGCCAACAGACTGCAAAACCCCACACCGTAATCGGTGGAGCCTATGGTCACGCTGTTGTCGGCGGGCTGAACATAATAGCTGTGGACGAAATAGAAGTAGGACTTCGATGGGACGTCTTTAAGAACTGGGTGCGCGGTCGATAATTCCACCGAGTTCCAGCCCATGTGCGGCACCTTTTGTCCCAGCGGCAGCAGACGCACTCGCCCCGGCACAATGCCCAGACACTCGGCGTTGCCCTCGTCGGTGCTGTCCATGAGGAGTTGCAGGCCCAGGCATACCCCCATGAACGGCCGGCCCGACGCCGCGAATTCGCGAAGGGGATCCACCAGGCCGCGCTTTCGCAGCGCCTTCATGGCGGCATCGCCGGCGCCTACGCCGGGCAGGATGGCCGCGTCTGCCGACAGCAGCTCCCCGGGGTCTTGCGATATGACAGGCCGTGCCCCGGTCTGCTCTAGCGCCTTGGCGACGCTCCGCAAGTTGCCGGACTCGTAGTCCACCACTACCAGCTTCAGGTCGGCGACGGCTCGCTGTGCGTCAGCCATCGGATGCCTTTTCCAGCGGCAGATGGCGGTCCTCATAACGCGCCAGGACAAACAGCAAGTCGCCCAGGCGGTTGAGGTATCGCAGCACTTCCAGGTTTGTCAGGCTGCCCGCCTCCTTCAGCCGCACTACCTCCCGCTCGGCGCGGCGCACTACCGTCCGCGCCAGGTCGATGGCCGCGGACCCCGGCGACCCGCCAGGCAGGATAAAAGAACGAGGCAGCGGCGCCTCCTGGGTCAGCGCGTCGATAATGCCCTCCAGCCTGGATGTCATCTCGGGCGTCACCGGCTTGAAGTGTTGCTTGAAAAGGTCGTACTTGGATGGCTCCGTAGCCAGCTCAGCGCTGATAGTGACCAGTTCCCGCTCGGCGTCTTTCAGGATAGCCTTTACCCTGGCGTCGCTGGACAGAGCGCGGGCCAGCCCCAGGGCGGACGAGCCTTCGTCCGTCGCGCCGTAGGCCTCGCAGTGCTGGTCGGACTTGGACACGCGGCCGCCGTAGAGGAGGCTGGTCTGCCCCTCGTCGCCGTACTTGGTATAGATTTTCTTGCTGGAAGTGCTCATAGGACAATAGAGGCATTATACTACTCACCACAGCTTTAGATTGGGTGATGCCTCATGCCCTCCCCCGTGCAGATAATACCTATCGCCGGCCTGCCTGAGATTCGGCAGGACGACAACCTGGGCGCTCTCATCATCGACGCCGTCCACCGTCAGGGCGAGGCCCTGGAGGATGGCGACGTGCTGGTGGTGACTCAGAAGGCGGTCTCCAAGGCCGAAGGACGTCTGGTGGACCTGGCGTCGGTGACGCCTTCGCCCCTGGCGATACAGATAGCATCGGAGCACCAGCGCGACCCTCGCCATACCGAGGTTGTCCTGCGCGAGTCCAAACGAATTGTGCGCATGGACCGGGGCGTGATCATCGCCGAGACGCGCCACGGCTTTCGATGCGCCAACGCCGGCGTCGATGCTTCCAACGTGGGGGGGAAGGAATGCGTGGCCCTGCTGCCCGAGGACTCGGACGCCTCGGCGCGGCGAATTCGTGCCCACATCCTCAAATCGTTGAGCATAGACCTGGCCGTGATCATTTCAGACACCTTCGGCCGGCCCTGGCGGGAGGGTGCCGCCAACGCGGCCATCGGCGCGGCGGGCATAAACCCACTGCTAGACTATCGAGGCCAGGAGGACCCCAACGGCTACGAATTGCGCACTACCACCATTGCCATTGCCGACGAGTTGGCGTCGGCGGCGGAGCTGGTCATGGGCAAACTGGACCGGGTGCCTGTGGCCCTTATAAAAGGATACCCGTATCCCAGGGGGGATACGGGTATCGGCGTTCTAATTCGACCGCCGGAGCGAGACCTGTTCCGCTAGAAGGCGGCGGGGCTACTCCTCCGGCTCGTCCGCGTCGGCGGGGACGGAGACTCGCAGGTTCTCCTTGGCGTCGGAGGAACGGGAATCGACGCCCCAGGGGGAGGTCTCCAGGTAGTTTCGGAACTCCTTCACTTCGCCACAGGTCTTGCACTTGCCTTTGCTTACGGGCCCGTCCGGCGCGGCAATAACCCAGTAGTGCCGGCAGGTCTCTTCCTTTTTCTCTGCGGGACTCTCAGTTATTGGATTGTTTTGATGCTTAGCGGCCACGTTTTCCTCCTCCACCTACCCTCTGCGGGCGTATAAATTATCACGAAATTCGTCTTTTGTAAATATATTTGCGAAAAAGTATTTTTAGTCCGCCCCTCAGTTTGACACGTTATAAGGGGTTTTATATCCTTTCAACATTAAGAAGTTATGAAGCCCACGGCAGCTCCTACCACCGGCACCAGACTTCAGATCCTTAACCTCCTCCAGGAAAAGGGCGAGGCCTCCGTGGGACAGCTCGCCGAAGATCTGGCCCTGGCTTCCGCCACCGTCCGCCGTCACTTGGACGTCCTCCTGCGGGACCGGTTGGTGGAATACCACCAGGTTCGTAAAAGTTTAGGCCGTCCCGAATACGCTTACACTCTCACAGAGGACGGTCAGGAGGTACTACCTAAGCACTACCAAGACCTCCTTTCGGACGTGCTGCTGGAGATGAGCAAGCTAACTCCCGAGGACACCATGGGCCGAGACGGCAGGGCCCTGGCCTCCCTGGTCTTCTCCCGCCTGGCCGAAAAGATTACCCAGCCCTACCAGGAGCAGGACCTGGAGCCGCGCCTCGCGGCGCTTCTAGACATCCTCGCCAAGGGAGACTTCTCGCCGGACGTGGAGCGGCTGAACGGCGGCGTCCGCATCCTACTTCACAATTGCCCCTACCGCTCCGTGGCCCAGTCCCAGGAGTCGGTCTGCTTCTTCGACGAAAGTCTCATATCCAATCTGCTCAAGGCGCCTGTCGAGAAAGAGCAGTGTATTCGAATCGGCCACAAGAGCTGCTGCTACATAGCCTCCCTGGGTAAGTAGTCCCTATTCGATTTTTAATCGGCCCGGCTTGACTATACCCACGTCGGCTGTTACAACAGCCCTACGCCAATGAGACGCTGAATCGCGGCAAAAGGATCCAACGTCTCCCGAGGAGTCCCCATGGTAGCAAAGCGAATAGCCTATTTTGGCCCCGCCGGCACCTTCACCGAGGAGGCGGCGCGACAGCACGACCCAGGCGCTCAGTTCCAGCCCCTCCCCAGCATCTCGGGCGTGGCCCTGGCCGTGGCCTCAGGCATCGCGGACGAGGGCGTGGTGCCCATCGAAAACAGCCTGGAAGGCTCCGTCAACGACACCCTGGACATCCTCATCCGCCAGCCCAAGCTCTCCATCCGCCGCGAGCTAGTGCTGCCCATCGAGCACTGCCTGCTGGTCAAGGCCGGCGTCGTAGCTTCTGACATTCAGGTGGTCTACTCCCACCCCCAGGCCCTGGCCCAGTGCCGCGAGTTCCTGGAGCGGTGCTTCCCCAAGGCCCAGCTTGTGGCTTCCCTTAGCACCGCCGCCGGCGTGGGCGATGTGAAGGCCAGCAAGGTCCCCGCCGCCGCCATCGCGCCCTTCCGCTCCGCCGCCCTCTATGGCGTGGAGGTGCTGGCGCGCGGCATCCAGGACAACAACAGCAACCGCACCCGGTTCGCCGTGCTGGCGGACTCGGACCACGCGCCCACCGGCCGGGACAAGACCTCTCTATGCTTCTCTTTTTCCGACGACAAGCCCGGCCTGCTGCACACCGTCCTCGGTGAATTCGCCCAGCGCGGCATCAACCTGGCGAAAGTGGAGTCGCGGCCCACCAAGCAGTCGTTGGGCGAGTACATTTTTCTCATCGACATTCACGGCCACCGCCAGGACGCCGCCGTGAAGCCAGCCCTCGACGCCCTGGGTCGGCACGCTTCTATGCTGAAAATCTTCGGCTCCTACCCTAGATGGGAACAGGGCAAGTAGAAACCTAGCCGCGCCCTGTTCCTGACTCTCAGGCGCATGTGAGCCCCGAAAAGCTGTGGCATAATAAATGTTGCCGCGTTATGGCCTTGCCCCGTTGTGTAGCGGTAGCACAGAGGACTTTGGATCCTTTAGCCCAGGTTCGAATCCTGGCGGGGCAGCCATGTTTTCCCGGGAGGCTTATAAAATGCCTCGTCACTACACCGGACGAAAACCTAGGCGAGACCCTAATGCTACGGTTTTTGTTTTTAAGGTCTCATTAATGGGCAATAAGGATATATGGCGGCGCATCGCTATCCGTTCAGACCAGACCCTTGACCACCTCCATGCCGTCATATACAGGGCTTTTGACCGTGATGACGAGCACCTGTACTCGTTCTACACTCTATTTCCAGGCGAAAAGAGGTGGGCGAACCCCCGTAACGGTGTGGAATATACAAGCCCTATTGAAATTAAAGGTGCCATTTCTTTCAAAAGAGAGCCGGTTAGAAATGCTGGCAAGACAACTATCGGCTCTTTAGGCTTAACACGACGCGCCAAACTGCGCTACCTCTTCGACTTTGGAGATGAATGGTGGCATATCCTGGTTGTAGAGGAGACAGATGGCAAGCCTGGACCGGGGTGATACCCGCGCATAATAGAAAGGCACGGTGCTTCGCCCCCGCAGTATGTATATCCTGAGGAAGAGGACTTGGAGGAATAAGCCATCAGAGCAGGGGCAGGTCTAAAGGCTATATCTGAATCGCCTTGGAGATCGACGCAGGGCCATAAATACTCAGAATCTGGGTAGCTAGGCCCTTACCGCCGCGCATCCTGACAGCGCAAGTTTCCGTTCCATGACAGAATCCGTTCGTCTGCTGTCATCAGCGTCGCGCCCCGGATTATAGCTGTGGCAGCAATGATGCGATCAGTAGGGTCTCTATGAAATCCGGTCAGCTCCACTGACTGAATAGCAATATCTCCTGTAACTGGTGCTTCAACTATGCCAAGTCGCAGCGCATTTTGGCGCCACTGGTTACTCGGATAAGCTAGGCCCAAGCGACTTCTGCTGATAAGTAAAGCGATTTCCCAGAAACTTATCGCTGACACTGAGACGTTCTCCTCTCTAAGGGCCACGTCCACTAGGTTGCGGCTATTCACACCCAGTCTTTTATCTCCTTCAACCGCCCAAATGAACGCATTCGTATCGAGAAGGATAGGATTACTCACGCTCGGCTTCCCATTCTTCATCAATAGGTGAAATGATATCGCCCATGTAGAGAACGGACCCCTTCATGGCCCCAAAAAGGGTCTTTGGCTTCTTTATGGCTGGCCGCAGCTCCGTAACCGGCACGCCGTTCTTAGTGATCAGCACAGGCTCACCCGTCGCCGCTACCTCGTCCATTATCTTGAGGCATTTCGCCTTGAATTCGGACGCCTTTATTGTTTTCATTTGATATCCATTGCCAAATCTGACTATGGTCATGACCATGGTAACATATATCAGCCTGGGCTTCAAACTCTCCAAAGGGGAGCCCAGGCATATAAGCAAGCCTACTTACGTTAGTAATCTCCGCTGCCTCACCCGCCATGCCGCTGCGACTATTCGAATCTCATGGTAGCCATAATCTTCCCCCAGGCACTCCCGCAGGGCCGACAGCGAAAGCGTTCCCATCTCCTCCAGGGCCGTCTCGATAGCTCTGCGCCGTTCGTCCGTGACCAGCCGCCCTACATCCAGCGCTTCCCCCTTCTCGACTGCTTGCGCTAGATGACCAAGTATCGTCGAAAGCGCCAGCCCCCGCTCCTCCGCAATCTCCGATGGACTCATTCCCTTCTTAAAGCTGTCCACGGTCTGCCTAATCGAATCCCCTTTGACGCGCGCTGGCCGGGGTGGCTTCGACGGCGGGGGTGGTAACGCCGCCGCCTGCGCGCCCGCCTGCCTCGCATACTCGGAAATCTCGGCTATGAAGGCCGCGCCGTAGTCCTGGAGCTTGCGTTCTCCCACGCCCTGTATTCTGGCGAAGGACTCTATCGATGTCGGAAGCTGGGCTGCCATCTGGCGCAGGGCGGTGTCGTGGAAGACCACGTACGGAGGCACGGAACGCTCGTCGGCCAGCCGTTTCCGAAGGCTGCGCAGCCGCTCAAACAAGTCGGGACGTGAATCCCCTCCCTGGGAGGGCGCGGGGGACGCGGACGCGGCGGCCCACCCCACTATCGGCAGGAGCGCCCGGCGGCCTTTGAACAGGACCTCTTCGCCTAACGGGGTGGCCCTGACGGCGTTGTATCGGGCCGGGTCCAGACGGGCGTAGCCATGGCGCAGCAACTCATCGCCCAGCGCGCGCCACTCCTCCTTCGAGCGGTCGCGTCCAATGCCGTAAGTAGACAGTTTATCGTGGCCGGCCTGAAGGATGCGCTGGTCTCGCGATCCCACCAGCATCCTTATCAGATACGTCATGCCGAACCATTCGCCGGTACGCTTTGCGCACGACAGCAGCATTTGGGCAGGTATGGTGCAGTCCACCTCCGGGGCCGGGTTCCGGCAAATGTCGCAGCAAGGAGTAACCTGAGATTTGAGCTCCTCGTCGAAGTAGGCCAGCAGCCCGCGACGGCGGCAGCCCCGGCCCTCCGCCCACTCGACCATCGACCGCAACTGCTGGGCCGCGACAGCACGCTCCGCGGCCGACTCCTTTTCATCGATGAAATACTCGTGCTTGGCAGCGTCTCCATAGGTGTAGAAAAGGATGCAATCGCTAGGCTCCCCGTCCCGACCTGCCCGTCCGCTCTCCTGATAATAGCCCTCCAGGTTCTTGGGCAGGTCATAGTGGACCACAAACCGCACGTCCGGCTTGTCGATGCCCATGCCGAAGGCGATGGTGGCGACGACTATATGCGTGTCGTCCCTCGCGAAGGCCTCCTGGGTGTGTCTTCGCGCCTCGTTGGGAAGACCGGCATGGTAGGCGTCCGCGCTAAAGCCGTCCTCCCGCAGACGTTGGGCCAAACGCTCAGTCCCCGCGCGGCTGTGGCAATAGATAATGCCAGACTCGCGCTTGTGCTCGCTCAGGTAGCGGCGAAGCTGTCCGTAGGCGTCTCGTTTAGGCCGCACCTCGTAATAGAGGTTCGGTCGGTTGAAGCTGCGACGAAAGCTAAGGGCCTTGTCCAGTCCTAGCTGGCTGACTATGTCAGCCTGGACCCTGGCCGTGGCTGTGGCTGTGAAGGCGGCAAAGGCTGCCGATGCAAACAGCTCCCGCAGCCGCCGCAGCTCGCGGTACTCGGGTCGAAAGTCGTGGCCCCATTCGGAGATACAGTGGGCTTCGTCGATGGCGAAGGCCGCGGGCGGTCTCCTGAGCAGCAGGTCCAGCATCGCCGGCATCATCAGCCGCTCTGGCGCCACGTATAGGAGCTTCACCTCTCCCCTCGCGACAGCGGCGCGGCGTCGGCCTGCCTCGGCAGGTTCCAGCGAGCTGTTGATGTACGTGGCGGGCACGCCCATCATCCGCAGCCGGTCCACCTGGTCTTTCATCAGAGCGATTAGCGGAGACACCACAACGGTCATCCCCTCCATCAGCAGGGCAGGCAGCTGGTAACATAACGACTTTCCCCCGCCGGTGGGCATGAGGACAAAGACGTCCTTACGATTCAGGATTGCTTTGACGATGTCCTCTTGCAGCGGCCGGAATTCTGTGTACCCGAATACCGCCTTAAGCTTAGATAACACCTGAGAT
>VGZZ01000022.1 GCA_016872285.1 SAR202 cluster bacterium
TGAATACGAAGTCGATTTTGGCATCCAGTTCGCCTGTAGAGATGCGCTGCTGGACGAAGTCCAGCAGGCCGCGAGAGCCAGGGCCTCGGCCCGTCGAGAACCATCCCAAGGAGAGGGTCATATCCAGCGCAGCTTTTTGCGGATTTTGGCGTAGGTGGGGGCGAGACGCAGGACGATACGCGTTTTTTTATAGACCAGGGTTGATTGCTTGAGGGAGGCCATAAGGCCTTGGGGCGTGCCGTCGAAGTCAGGCATCTCCTGGTAGTTACGGCCCAGCTCGCGGGCGGTATGGGCGTCGCTGACGACGGCGGGGGTGAGGTTGTGCCGCTGGGAGGCCTCGGCGGCGCGGCGGTCGTCGGCGTGGAAGAGATTGCGGGCGTTGAACACCTCGATGATGTCGATGAAGGGCAGAAGCTCTTCGAAGGCCCTGGCGGTGAGGGCGGAAGGGCGGACATGGTCGAAAGGGTGGGGCGCTAGCACCAGGCCGCCCTGGGCTTTGATAGCTTCGGCGGTCTCTTTGGGGGTCAGGCGGGGCGGCACGGCAGCCTTGAGGAAGAGGCCAATGATGTCGCCGCCAGCGGAGCGGATTTCATCGCCGACGATGACCTTAAAGGGCGCAATTGTCTGAAACTCCAGGGCGCCTTCGATGGTGTTGTGGTCGGTGAGGGCGATGCAGTTGATGCCGGTGCGGTTGGCCCAGGCAATTAAGGACTGAAGGCTGGCGCCGGAGTCGTGGGAGTAGAGGCTGTGGACGTGGAGGTCGGCCCGCAGCACGCTACGCCTCTTCCTCCTCGTCGGGCTGGACGAAGGTTTGAGAGTTGCCGTTCTTAAGCTGGGTGATTTTCAATTCGGCCCTGGTCAGCAAGTCGTTGCAGACCTGGGCCAGCCTCATGCCCTGCTCGTAGAGGGTGGTGGCGTCGCTGAGGCTGAGGCTGCCCTGCTCCAGGGCCTGGGCGGTCTCCTCCAGCTTGCGAAAGGCTTCCTCGAAGGAGGAGAACTGGGGCTCCGGCGTCTTGTTGTTTTTGGATGGCGACATATCGTCACCTACTCGAATAGCCGCGCCCCGGCGGGGGCCGCCGATTTGCCGTTGGTTGCTTTCCTCACCGACGGGTTGGCGACGGCGGGGAAAGCGCCGTCGCTGAGGGTGACTTTAATCGAGTCGTTAGCCTTTAGTTGATGGATGCTGGATATGGCCTCGCCCGCCGGCTGTCGCTCGACGGCGGCGTAGCCTCGGCGGAGGGCGGACAGGGGGCTGAGGGCCTCCACCTGGCCGGAGAGGGCGGCGACGCGGTTTTTTAGGTCGACAACAAGGCGGCTGGTCGAGGTGTGGGTCTCCTGCAGCAGTTCGTCCACCTGTCGGCGCCAGAGGGCGATATCGGGGGCTGAACGATGGAGGCGGGCCAGGGTATCGTCCAGGCTGGCGCGGCATTTTTCGGACAGGCCGCGCAGCGCCGAGTTTGAACGCTCCACTAGAGAGGCGACACCAGCCATAAGCTCTCTTCGGTCCGGCGCTATCATTTCGGTAGCGGCGGAGGGTGTGGGAGCCCGGACGTCGGCGACAAAGTCGGCGATGGTGTAGTCGGTCTCGTGGCCGATGGCGCTGACCACAGGAATGGGGCAGGCGAAGATGGTACGCGCCACGGCCTCCTCGTTGAAGGCCCAAAGGTCTTCCAGGGAACCGCCGCCCCGGGCGAGGATGATGACTTCGGCGCGGCCGTCGGCGCAGATGGTCTGGACGGCGCTGATGATGCCGGGGACGGCTTCGGGGCCTTGCACCAGGGTGGGGGCCAGGAGGACTTGAGCCAGGGGATAACGGCGCGACAGGATTTTGAGGATGTCCTGAAGGGCCGCGCCAGTGGGCGAGGTGACGAGGCCGATGACCTTAGGGAACTGGGGCAAGGGGCGCTTGCGGGAAGGCTCAAAGAGACCTTCTTTCTCCAGCTTGGTCTTGAGCCGCTCGAACTCCAGGGATAGGGGGCCGGCGCCTTCAGCCATCACGATGTCGGCGACGAAGTCGAGGCTGCCGCGGGCCTCATACAGCGACACGCGGCCATGGGCCACAATGGCTGCGCCGTCGGCGATAAGCTCGATGCCGTTTCCCTTGCTGAACATGATGCATCTAAGCTGGGCCGAGGCATCTTTCAGGGTGAAATAGACGTGGCCGGTCTGGGAGGGACGGCCGTTGGAGACCTCGCCGCTGATCCACAGGTCGGATATCAGCGGGTCCTGGGCCAGGAGCTGCTTAATATAGTGGGAGACCTGGGTTACGGAATAGACGGCCACCTAGGTGACGCGCTCCACATATTCTCCTGTTCTAGTATCAACTTTTATTACCTGGCCCTCGCTGATAAAGAGGGGCACGTTGAGGGTGAGGCCTGTCTCCAGGGTGGCGGGCTTAGTACCGCCCTGGGCGGTGTCTCCCTTGAGGCCGGGCGGGCTGGTGGCGACTTTTAGCTCGACGAAGGTGGGCACTTTGACCGCGATGACCTGGCCCTTGTAGTAAACGACCTCGACGTTCATCTCCTCCTTGAGGAAGCTGAGGACATCGCCAATCTTATCCTTGGTGATGGGGAACTGGTCGTAGGTCTCCAGGTCCATGAGGTAATAGAATTCGCCGTCGGTGTAGAGGTACTGGCAGGGCTTGGTCTCCACGTCGGCCAGCTTGAAGGTGTTCTCAGAGCCAGGGAAGGACCGTTCCGACACCGCGCCGCTGAGGAGGTTGCGCACCTTGATCCGGGTTACGGGCGCGCGCTGCTGCATCCTCTGACGCGCGTACTCCACCACCTCGTAAGGCTGGCCGTCTATCTCCAAGGTGACGCCCCTGCGCAGGTCGCCGAAGCTGATGGTCATGTTAGTGCCGACACTCCTACTTTCTAGCTTTGCTTAATACCCGGGCGCCGCTGGATTCCAGGGCCACCAGGTCTTCGATGCGCACGCCGCCCCAGCCTGTGATGTATATGCCCGGCTCCACGCTGAAGACCATGTTCTCTTCCAGGACGTTGGCGGCGTTGGGACCGACCCAGGGAGACTCGTGGACCGCCAGCCCGATGCCGTGGCCCAGGCTGTGGCCGAAGGTCTCGCCGTGGCCGGCCTTGTCGATGACCTGGCGGGCCATGCCGTCGCCCTCGCCGCCGGTCATGCCGGGTTTGATGGTGGCGATGGCGGTAAGCTGAGCGCCGAGGACATAATCGTAAATCTTGCGGAACATCTCGTCAGGCTCGCCGACGCAGATAGTGCGGGTGATGTCGCTGCAGTAGCCGTTGAGGCGCGCGCCCATGTCTATAACCACTGGCTCGCCGGCCTGGACGGGGCGGTCCGAGGGGCGATGGTGGGGCATAGCGCCGTTGGGGCCGGCGGCGACGATGGTATCGAAGCTGGGAGCGTCGGCGCCGAACTCGCGCATGGCCTTCTCCAGCCGCCACGCGATCTCTCGCTCGGTCTCGCCAGGCTTGATGGTGGGCACGATGACCTTGAGGGCCTTGTCCGAAATATCGATGGCCCTTTGCAGCAGCATCAACTCGCCGGGCTCTTTGACGGCCCGCAGGGTCTCGATGACGCCGCTGGTGGCGATGAGGCTGGGCTTGTTGGCCTGGTCGGATGCCTGAAGGGCCTCAATGAGGGCGTTGTATGAAGATACGGTCACGTTCTGGCCCTCGAAGCCGACTTTGTTGAAGGCCATGGCCTGGGACTGCTCCAGGAACCAGTTCCAGTTTCGGCCCACTCGAATCACCTGAAAGTCCGGCGACTGGCCGGTAGCCTGCTCGATGTATCGGAAATCGGTGGCCAGGAGGGCTTGGGCCTGGGTCACCAGGAGGTAGCCGGCGGAGCCGGTGAAGCCGGAGACGTAGCGCCGGTTCTCGGGAGTGGATACCAGGAAAGCGTCCAGGTCTTTCTCCGCCATAACCTGCCGCAGTCGTCGCAGACGGTTGTTCACGCTACACCTCCTTTTTGTTGAGGGCCACCAGATATTCGAGGGCCGCCAGGTAGCCCACCCATCGCAGGCCGCTAACGGTGGCGTTGGCGACTCGCGAGAAGATAGAGTCGGCGCGCCACGCCTCTCGGCGGTGGATGTTGCTGAGGTGGACTTCCACCACCGGCAGGCCTGAATCGATGCAGGCGTCCAGCAGAGAGTAGCCCACGCGAGTCAGCCCTGCTGGGTTAATTATAATACCTTTGGCCTTGGGGGCGTTGAGGTGGATAAAGTTGACGAGTTCGCCCTCAAAGCTTGACTGGGTAAAGAGAACATCCACGCCTAGAGATTTGGCGCGTTCTTTGATCTTGGATTCCAGTTGTGAGAGGGTCATGGAGCCGTACTGGCCGGGGTCGCGTTTGCCCAGGGTGTTGAGGTTGGGGCCGTTGATGATTAGGTGGGTGTCCATAGCGCGCCCTCTACGTGGCAGAAACCATGTCCATAATAGTGGGCGACTTTAATGCGGTATGGAATACCATCCCCTGGCACCTTTCCCGACTGCATCGGGACTGAGTACAGCCTGCTGGAAGGGGAAGAGGAAGTAGGATCACCTCATCATCCCCCTTCGACAAGCTCAGGGCAGGCTCTAACCCCTTCTTCTCCTTTGCAATAGGAGAAGAAGGGGGACCGGAAGGGAGAATCCAACCCTTGTCTCGGAGAAATAGGGCTTGGCTGTCGCCGCATATCATGTAAGGCGGCAGGGCATCTCCGCGATCGCATTGATAGAGGGTAGAACCCATGTTACGGTTTATCGCTGTCAGGCCGGGGGGTGGCGCGGGGGTGGGTAGTCATGTAGACCTCTTTGGCCTGGGTCTTGGTGACGTGAGTGTATATCTGGGTGGTGGCGGGGCTGGCGTGGCCTAGGAGGGACTGGACGACTCGCAGGTCTGCGCCGCCTTCCAGGAGGTGGGTGGCGAAGGTGTGGCGGAGGGTGTGGGTGTGGACGCCGGGGCGGACGGCGGCCTGCGCGGCGGCGTCGGCAACGATTTTTTCGATGCTTCGGCGGGAGAGCCGCGCGCCGTATCGGTTGAGGAACAAGGCGGGAATGGGCCGCTGCTCCAACGACGGACGCGCGTCTTTGATGTAGCGCTCCAGCGCATGGGCGGCGGGCTGGCCGATGAGGACTACCCGCTCTTTGGAGCCTTTGCCCCGCACCTTGATCTCCCGTGCCGCCAGGTCTACCTCGTTGACGTCCATGGCGGCCAATTCCGAGAGGCGGACGCCGGAAGAGTAGAGGAGTTCAAGGAGAGCAAGGTCTCGCAATCCCAGTTCTTTGTCTGTGTCTGGCGTTGAGATAACCCGCTGGACTTCCGAGACGTCGAGGAACACCGGCAGGCGTTTTTCGACCTTCATGCGCAGGGCCCGGCCTTTGGGCACGGGGTTCTTATCGATGACGCCTTCCCCAGCGAGGAATTTGTAGAAGGAGCGCAGGACCACGAGTTTGCGGGCGACGCTCACGCGTGCGTAGGCGTGGCGGCCATTGTCGCCCATAGAAAGCCAGGAAAGGTATGCCCGTAAGGACTGTCGGTCCAGCTTTTCGGGCGGCAGCTTTTTCTCTTCCAAGAACTGTTGGAAGCTCTGCAAGTCCTCCAGGTAAACACGGACGGTGTTGGCGGAGCGGCCCCTGGAGCCGGCCATGTGCCGGCCATATCGATTTATGAGTTCTGGGAGGTCGGCCACAGCTTAGACCCCGGCAGGGACTTTGTCTTCCTGGGGCTGCTCTTCCTGGCCCTGAGGCTCGCCCTGCCAGGCGCACTTAGTGCACTTGGCGCGGTTCCGCCCCGCGGCTACCATTAAGCCGCCGCATTCCGGGCAGGCTTCGGGAAGGGGCCGCTGCACCACTGAGAAGTCGCATTTGGGATAGTTGGCGCAGCCATAGAAGAGACGGCCCTTGCCCCGGGAGCGGCGCTCCACCAGGTCGCCGCCGCACTTGGGACATGCGACGCCGGTGCGCTTGAGGATGGGCTTGGTGTTGCGGCACTCGGGGAAGCCGGAGCAGGCCATGAAGCGGCCAAACCTGCCGGTCTTGATGACCATGGGCTTGCCGCACTTATCGCACTTCTCATCGGTAGGCTCTTCGATTTTCACCCTGGGCATGGCCTCGTGGGCGGCGTCCAGGGTCTCTTTGAAGGGCTTGTAGAACTCCTCCAGCATGGGCACCCATTTCATCTCGCCGCGGGCGATTTCGTCCAGCTCATCCTCCAGGTGGGCGGTGAAGCCCACGTCCATAACGCGAGGGAAGAACTGGATGAGGAGGTCGCAGACGCTGGTTCCCAGGGCGGTAGGCTTGAGGCGGCCCTGCTCCTTCAGGACGTAGTTGCGGTCCGTGAGAGTGGAGAGGATGGGAGCGTAGGTGCTGGGCCGGCCGATGCCCTTCTCCTCCAGGAGCTTGATAAGGCTAGCCTCGGTGAACCGGGGGGGCGGCTCGGTGAAGTGCTGCGCGGTCTTGAGGCCGAGGAATCGGAGCAGGTCGCCGGCGGTCATCGACGGCAGGGCTGACCCGCCGTCCTCCGCGGTGTCGTCGGCGCCTTCCATGTACAGGATGACGAAGCCCGGGAATTTAGTCTGGGTGCCCGTGGCGCGGAAGACGTAGGTCTCCTTCTGCTGCGGCGCGTGGGCGTCGATGTTTACGGTGGTGGCGTCATAGACGCTGTCGGCCATCTGGCAGGCCACCATGCGCCGCCATATGAGATCGTAGAGGCGCTGCTGCTCGCGGTTGAGGTGGGCTTTGAGGGAGTCCGGAGTGCGCAGCGTGGAGGTGGGCCGGATAGCCTCGTGGGCTTCCTGGGCGGCCTTGGCCTTGGTCTTATACACCCGGGCGTGGGGCGGCACGTATTCGGCGCCGTACTTCTGACTTATGTAGCCGCGAGTCTCCTCAATGGCCGAGTGGGCCAGGTGGTTAGAGTCAGTGCGCATGTATGTGATGAGGCCAACCGATGCCCCGTCGCCCAGTGGCAGGCCTTCGTAAAGCTGCTGGGCGACTGCCATAGTCTTCTTGGCGGAGAACCGCAGCTTGCGCCAGGCCTCTTGCTGGAGGGTGCTGGTGGTAAAGGGCGGCGATGGGCGGCGGTGCTTTTCCTCGGTCTTGACGCTGTCGACTTTGTAGGCCGCGCCCTGGAGGTGCTTCTCCAAATCACGGGCGGCGGCCTCGTTGGGTATCTCGATTTTCTTCTTTTCGCCCTTGAGGGAGTGGAGGGCGGCGACGAAGGAGGCGTCGCCTTTGGCGAGGGTGGCCTCGATGCTCCAGTACTCACGTGGCACAAAGGCGTCGATTTCGCGCTCGCGCTCGACGACCAGGCGCAGGGCAACGGACTGAACGCGCCCCGCCGAAAGGCCCCGTTGCACCTTGCGCCACAGTAGAGGGCTAAGCTGGTATCCAACGAGACGGTCAAGAATGCGGCGGGCCTGCTGAGCGTCGATAAGGTCATGGTCCAGGTCACGGGGGTGCTTCAGGGCGTCCTTGATGGCCTGTTCGGTGATTTCGTGGAAGACAACACGCCGCAGGTCCTTGGAGTCCTTGTCCCAGCCGGCGGCCTTGACGATGTGCCAGGATATAGCCTCGCCCTCCCGGTCCGGGTCGGTGGCGAGATAGACGGCGGAGGCGTTCTGGCCCAGGTCCTTGAGCTCTTTGATAACCGAAGACTTGCCCTTGAGCACGGCGTACTGGGGCCGGAAGGCCTTTTCGATTTCGATGCCCAGCTTGCCCTCGGGGAGGTCGCGGACGTGGCCCAGGGAGGCGATGGTCTGGTATTCACGCCCCAGGATGCGTCCAATAGTCTTGGCCTTGGCCGGCGATTCCACCACCACCAGGTTCCTGCCGCCGTTTCGGGCGGCGCCGTTCTGGCTCTTTTTGGTTGTCGATTTTGTTGTAGTCTTTTTTCTAGTCGCCATATCTGGCTGCTGTCTCTCTAGTACGAATGTAGTTCATGCCGCCTACCTGCTTTACCAGGCCTTTAAGCTCCATAAGAGTAAGGGCGCTGCTGACCTGATGAACAGGCAGGCTGGCGCCCCGGCATATCGCGTCGATATGCACAGGTTCGATGCCGATGTGTTTTAGCAAGCCTTGCTCCTCGCCGTTGACGGCCAGGGGCGCGGCGGCCATCGGCATCTCTGTTTGGGAGGCTATGCTTGTAAGGTTCAACTCTTCCAGGATATCACGATAGTCTATAACCAGTTTGGCGCCTTCCTGAATAAGCAGGTTTGTGCCCCAACTGGCGGGGGAGAAGATGCTGCCCGGAACGCAGAAGACCTCCCGGTTCTGTTCCAGCGCGTGACGCACGGTCCATAGGGTGCCGCTGCCCTTGCCCGCCTCCACCACCAGAGTGCCCAGCGTCATGCCGCTCATGAGACGATTGCGGCGGGGGAAGAGCTGCGGGTTTGGGCGCTCGCCTAGAGGCTGCTCCGAAATGACGGCCCCTTTTTCAGCGATCTCCTTGAACAGGGGCGCGTTCTCGGGCGGGTAAATGATGTCCAGGCCGTTAGCGAGGACAGCAATGGTGCGGCCTCCGGCGTCCAGGGCGGCTTTGTGGGCCACCGAGTCTATTCCGCGGGCCATGCCGCTAACGATGGTGATGCTGTTCTTGGCCAGGTCTGAAGTCAGCTCGTGGGCGGCCTCGCGCCCATAGGCGGTGGCTTTTCGCGTGCCGACGACGGCAATGGAGCGTTCATCGATGGCTTCGATACGGCCTTTGACAAAGAGGACCGGCGGTGGGTCGGGTATCTCCTTGAGGCGCTTGGGGTAGGAATCATCGTGCCAGGTCAGGGCGTCGATGCCGGCTTTGGCCAGGGCGTCCATCTCGGCGTCGGGGTCGATTTGCCTTCGGTCGGTGGCGACTACCGAGGCGGCCTTGGGCTCCAGGCCGGCGCGTACCAAGTCGGCCTCGGACGCCTGCCAGGCCTCCTCCATGGAGGCGAAGGCGCGTTCCAGCAGGCGCAGGCGCGCTGTCCCCACGGGCCGCACCCGGGCAAAGGCCACTCGATATTTCAGGTCGGAAATCATGGAAGCGTAGGATAGCACACAAGGATGCGAAAGGGGCAAGGAGGAAACGAGACTAAAGGGCAGTTAACCGGTGAAAACGGTGGCCTGGTCGACAAAGCATAGCGGGTTGCCAAAGGGGTCCTTGCAGTAGAAGCTCCGCTCGCCCCAGGGCCGCTTGGCGATGGGGCCTAACTCGCGGCAGCCGGCCTCTTTAGCGCGGCGATGGACAGCCTCCAGGTCGTCGACAGACAGATAGACGTGGTCCGGGTTGGGACGGGTGTCGAAGTCGTCGCCGTCGGCGCGGGGATCGAAGCAGGCGAGGATGACGCCGCCGCAGTCGAAGTAGTGGCGGCCCGTGGAGACGCGCTGTCCCCGGACGCCTAGAAGGGTTGTGTAAAAGTTGCCCGCGCTCTCAATGTTGGAGACGGGGAGGATGACGCGGAAGAGTCGTGGGGCGTTGAGCTGGCGCGGCTTGGGCATGGTCACCGGCCAGCGCGAGTGTTTTTTCGAGAGGCTTCGTAGAGGCGGATAAACTCGTCTACCGGTGTATGAGCGACGGCCTCTCCGATGAGTCCCAGGGGCAGGTCCTCCAGCTTTTTGAATCGCAGGCAGGACTTGCCCATATCCAGCTTCTTGCCGCTGGCCTTGTAACGCTCCGCAAACCAGGCCTCGGTCTCTTTGTCGCAGTAGATATTCATCAGGTACACGGCCATGTAGTTCTTCTGGGAGGCAAGGGCGACGATGCCGAGAGGCTGGCCGTTGTAGGTCACGGGGTACCTCTTGAGCGGAATATAGTAGCCGATCATGCCGTACTGCATCCCCTCCTCGTAGCCCTTGGGGAGGTTGGCGAGGATGACCTTGCGGATGGCGCGGAGGGCCTTTTCGCGTTCCGGAGGAAGGGATGCCAGGTACTCTTCGACGGTGTTGGCGGCGCTTTTGACCACTAAAACTGCTCCCTGGTAGGTCTGGGCAGAGTGTAGCACCTCGTCCCATCATGACGTAAGACTTACACCGTACCGATATGGTCGTTTTAGCCTAGTGATAAGAGTGATTGACATAACGCAAGCCTGTAACATAGTCTCGCCCTCTGCGTTTGCCCGGAAAGGGCAGACTAAAGGGAGGTCCCCATGCGATGGACTCTAAGGGTGGTTGCAATTCTCATGGTGGTGGCGGGGCTTGCTGTCGTCGCTATGGCGGCGACATCGGCGGCTAGTTCTTCCAAGTGTAAGGACTTACCAAGCGAAGCGCAGCTAAAAGCGCACCTCCAGGCGGCGCCTGCCGCCGGCGGCTCGGCGGGAGGGCTGTTCGAGGGCGAGCGGATGTGGGGGGCTGTCGTCAATCGCGCCGGCGAGCTGTGCGCCTTCACCACCTCCACCGACGATCCGACCCAGGTGTGGCCCGGCAGCGAGGCCATCTCCAAGGCCAAGGCCTACACCGCCAACGCCTTCAGCCTGGACGACCTGGCGCTTTCGACGGCCATGCTATACACCTTCGTCCAGCCCGGCCATAGCCTTTTCGGCCTGAACAACTCCAACCCCTTCAACCCCGATTTTCTTGGGAAGTCCATGAATGAAGGGCAAAACAAGGTAGCCGGCGACGTTATCACCTTTGGCGGCGGCACTGCACTGTACAAGAACGGCAAGATCATCGGCGGCCTCGGTATCAGCGGCGACACCGCCTGCGCCGACCACGAGATCTCCAAGCGGGTCCGCAACCTGGCCGGCCTGAACCCACCGGGCGGCCCGCTGGCGGACGACATTGTGTACTCTCCCCCTGAACCGCCCAGCGTTTTTGCGCATCCTAAGTGCGTGAACACCTGGAAGAACGGCGTGTTCATCGGCAACGAGACGCTCGCGACGTACCCCTAGATGCGATAATTGGCGCTTGCTTTGCGGCCCAGCGAATTGACAGGGCGAAGAACCATGAGGGCTGCCAATTTGGCAGCCCTCATCTATTAGCGCGGGCAGGTTTCCCTATTTTGAGCTTTTTAGGATTGCAGCTATCGTATTCCAATTGCGAGTTGTCACTTTTTTACCAAATGTCTTGTCCAGCATACCCATCAAGTCGGTGCTCTTTGTGTTTGGCGTAAGGGTAAGAACGCTAAAGACCGCGCCGTTCGCTATTTGTAGAATTCGATAATGCTTTTCTGGGGATTCGACAGGAGTTTTTATGGCGGTTCCGGGTTTATCCGGCAGGAAGGTGACATAGAGCCTGGTCTGCGGGGTGACGGCGATGCCTTTGAAAGGGTCCAAATCGACTACGTCCTGGATTTCCGCGATGGAGCGAAGCGTCACGCCTACGTCAAATCCGAAGCTCTTTTTAAGCTGCGCCTGAATGGCGCCGGCCAGGGTGGCGGATGGCTTTTCGGTCTCGAAGATCACGTTGCCGCTGGCGAGGATGGTCTTTACGTTTTGGAGGCCAAGGGATTCGAAGGCCCTTCGCAAGTCTTCCATCTTTATTATCTTGTTGCCGCCGACGTTGATACCGCGGAGGAAGGCGACATAGGACTTTAGCTTAGCCATAAAGCTTCCTGCCTTCTGCCAGCATTGATAAGATATCGCGCATTCGCTTTGCCCTGGTCTCAGGTCTCTTGGCTGTCTGGAGCCGCCAGGCGATGGCGTAGGCGTTGGTCTTGTTCAAGACCTTGAACAAGACCAACGCCTACATATTTTGGGAAAGCGCTTTGAGGAAATCTTCCGGGATGGCCATCTTGCTCGGCGAGTCGTAGGCGGCGCTCCACCGTCCGTCGGCCTTCGCCGCCTCGACCTCCTTCAGCCCCGCCGGCCGCATTTTAGCGGCCCTGGTCAGCCGCTCGACGTGCTGGGTATTGATTTTCGACCAGACGCTTTTGGGACGACGCGGAGTGAATTTTTGCAGCCATGACCGTTCGTCATAGGTCTTCTTCTGGCCGTCAATCCACCCGTAGCAGAGGGCGCCGTCCAGCGCCTCAGGGTAGGTGATGGAGGCCTCACCCGACGCCTTTTTGAAGATGCGCAGCCAGAGGCCGCTGGCGACACTATGATTTTTCGCCAGCCAGTTTTCCCACTCGCCTGGAGATGGGAAGGAGACAACTGGCAGGTCGGCCTGAGACGCCATGCTACGCTTTTATCTTCACCGCAAAAGTGATGACGTCGCCGACCTTTATCCCCTCTCTGGCCCGAACATCGGCCTTCAGCGGCAGCAAGTACGCTCCGGACTCCCGGTCAGGGAATATAGAGGTATCCCAGGTCGTTTTTCCTATGGTGACCGCCACCGGGAGAGAACCCCAGCCTCTTTTGACTAAGTTGAACCGCGCTTTGATTTCAGATGACTGCTCTTTGGGAAGCGTGACAAAATGCCAGCCGCTTGGCCCTGCATAGAGCCAGACTTTGGCCCTCATCTTGTGTTGACGGGTCTGTGTATTATCCTTCGGGGGCATGAGTTAATTTATTTTTGCGCGTAGGCCTTCTTCAAACCATCGATATCGATTTTCTTCATCTGAAGCATCGCCTTCATAGCCCGTTCAGCCTTCTTGGGATCCTTGTCTTGCAGTATCTCGGTTAAAATTGTGGGAACAATCTGCCATGACAGGCCATACTTGTCTTTGACCCATCCGCATGGCCCTTCCTCTCCGCCCTCCGACAGCTTCTTCCAGAACTCGTCCACTTCCTCCTGGGTCTTGCAGTCCACGATGAACGATACGGCCTCGGTGAACTTGAACTGCGGCCCGCCGTTTAACGCCATGAACTCTTGCCCGTCGAGTTGGAAGGTCATGGTCATTACCGTTCCTTTTGGCATCCCTGAGACCTTGGCTCCTTCTTCGCCATAGCGAGCAACGTCTAAAACTTTTGAACTTCTGCCTCTGGCTGAAAAGACAGAGACATAAAAATTCACGGCTTCCTCCGCTTGATTATCGAACCACAGGCATGGCGTAATTTTTCGCATGTTATTTTCTTTCTTCGCAGCTTATTTTCGAGAAAGCCGATTGTTAGCCTATTAGGAATTCAAAAGCGATGGTCTTATATAACGCGAAATGGCAGGGAAGTTACAAAGCCAATGAAAGTGGCGGAGAGGGCGAGATTCGAACTCGCGAGGCCAGTTACCCAGCCTACACGCTTTCCAGGCGTGCCTATTAGTCCACTCTAGCACCTCTCCTGCAATGGGCAAAGCGGAGAAAACTTGCCCCAAATAGCTATTTTCCTATCACAGCACGCCTGTGTCAACGCATTCTGAAGCCTGGGAACACTCAAGAAATGGTCTAAACGCCGGCAGGCATTCCTGCTCACTTCAGCCAGCGTCTCAACAAGCCGGACATCTCCTCCACCGACCGCTGCGGCGTCATCATGGGGCTGACAAGATTCAGGCCGTCCGCGGGATGCAGACCAATGACGCGGCCGCTCTCGTCAAAGTCAGGAGTGTATACGTGGAAGGTCAGCCCGTTGGTAGCCAGGGCGGCTAGAGATAGGCGGGGATTCCGGGCGCGGGCCTCGGAGACGCCCAGGCGCAGGCCCGCGTTGGGGTCGCCCCAGCGCTGGTGCATATCACGCCGGTATTCGATGACCAGATTGTCGCACAGGCCGCAGGCGGGGCTGGCGGCCTGGGAGAAGGGGTTGGGAAGCTTTCTCCGCTCAAGGCCCGGCAGCGCGACGCAGAGGTCTGAGAACAAAGCCCACCATTCGCCAGGCGTAGCCGCGCCGCGCACTCGTTCTAGATAACGGGCCAGGCCCTCCTCAGCCGCTGCCATTAATAGGCGGCTAACGAGGCCGCTGAGCCAGAGTGACGTTGAACTTCATCCGCTGCGTTCCCCGCACCACCTCCACCTCCACAGTTGTGCCGGCCCGGTTTTCAATGAGGATGCGGTCCAGTTCCGCCACGTTATTGACGGGCCTGCCGGCTAAGGAAACGATGATGTCGCCGGCGCGAATCCCCGCGGCCTGGGCCGGCGCGTCCGCGGATACGGCGGTAACGGCGACGCCGCTCTTCACGCTCAGGTTGAAGTTGGCGGCCAGGCTGGGCGTCACAGTTACTATGGAAACGCCAAGGAAGCCGCGGTCAATGCTGCCTTTTTGAATAAGCTCCTGAATCAGCGGCTTCACAGGGTCAATGGCGATAGCGAAGCCGACGCCCTGGGCGTCCGGCAGGCGGGCGGTGTTGATGCCAATAAGCTGGCCCACGCTGTTTACCAGAGGGCCGCCGCTGTTGCCCGGGTTGATGGCGGCGTCTGTCTGTATGAGGTGCTGAATGGTGGTGTTCTGGTCGATATCTATGGAGCGGTCCAGGGCGCTGACAAGGCCGCCGGTGACGGTGGGGCCGCCGACCAAATTCAGGGCGTGTCCGATGGCGATGACCCTATCGCCGACTTGCATGGACGAGGACTGTCCGATAGGAATAGGGGTGAGGCCGCCGGCTTCGATTTTGAGCACCGCCAGGTCCAACTGCGCGTCGCCGCCGATAATTCTCGCCTCGAAGGGGCGGCCGTCGCTCAGGGTCACGATAACGCGCTGGGCGCCTTCCACGACGTGATTGTTGGTCAGAACGTGCCCGCTGGTATCCAGAATCTCGCCGGTGCCGACGCCGGCGGAGGGCACGGGCCGGTTTAATGAGTCGAGACGCACAGCCTCGGTCTGGATGTGCACCACGGAAGGCTTGAGCCGCTGAACAATTTCCGGCACACTAAGTTCCTGCGAGGACACGCTGACCGGAGCGGCGGCTGGAACAGTGGCGGTAGGTATTGGAGTGCCTTGAGAGGTGGCGGTAGAGCCTGGAGTGGGGGTTACGGTGTCGGTCTCAAAAGGACTTTTATCGCAGGCGGATAAGAGCAGAGCGAGAAGGAGGAGCATAAGAGGAAAAAACAGTATTTTCCTTGCCTTGATTGACATGGGACTTCCTTAATTTAAAACTTGGCCCTATTTATATAGTAAGACCATTAGCGTCCGCCGTTAACAGATAGGGTCTGGCCGGTTATCCAAGAGGAGTAATCAGACACCAGGAACATGACGGCGTTGGCGATGTCCTCAGGCTTGCCGGGCCGTTTTATGGCGAAGGCGTCCAGCAGCCGCTTTTGGCCTTCCGCGCCCATGGCCTCCCACTGGCGCTCGGTGGACGGGTTGGAGCGGATGAAGCCTGGGGCCACGCTATTGACGTTGATTCCAAAGGGGCCAAGCTCATGAGCGAACTGCCGCACCAGCCCAATCTGCCCCGCCTTGGCGGCGGCGTAGGCCTGGATGCCCGTAAGACTAACACCCAGGCCCGCTCCGCTGGATATGAATAGGATTTTGCCATAGCCGGCCTTCTTCATAGCGGGGGTCACGGCCTGAGCAAAGAGGAATGCTCCCTTTAGGTTGACATCGAAGATGGCCTGCCACTGGCTCTCCGTTACCTTCTCCAAAGGCTGCCCGGTCTGGCCGATCACCCCTCCCGCTACGTGGACCAGGATGTCCACTCGACCGGTAGACTTAGACGCTTCGGCGGCCAGGCGGTCTACCGCGGCCTTGCTGGTGACATCTGTGACCGAGGTATGTATTCTGGTCTTGGCCTTGGCACCGGCGGCGTCGCGGGCGCGCTCCAGGCCTGGTTTATCGATATCGCAGGCCCAAACTACGGCGCCGTGCTCGGCGAGGCCGTGGGTGATGGCCCGGCCAATGCCCTGGGCCGCGCCTGTAACAATAGCGGTCTTGCCCTGAAACTGGACTTCCATATCTCCTCCTTTATTGCAGCGGGACCACAGTGCGAAGTGTCTCTTTGTGCCTGTCCATATCCTCAGTCTGGTACACGTAGGCCGCGCCGGCGGTTCCGGTGAAGGCGGCGTGATTGCCGTCCTTGTCCATGCAGACGATGTTCATAAACGTGCCGAAGGGGTCAGTCAGGGGCTTGAGGTCATTCATGGCCTTCCTTCCCGCCTCTTTAATCGACAGGCCCATTTCTAGATACATGACAACTGAGCGGGCGGTGGCGGCCCGGACGGCCAGCTCGCCGCGGCCGGTGCAGGCTGCGGCGCCGAAGCGGTCGTCGGCGTAGTTGCCCGCGCCGATGATAGGCGAGTCGCCGACGCGGCCCGGGTACTTCCAGGCCAGGCCGCTGGTGGACACGGCGACGGCCATGTTCCCCTGCCTGTCGCGGGCGATGAAATTGACGGTGCCGCTGTGCTGCGGCAGGGGCGTTTTGTGGGAAAAGCGGCGCAGGGAGGCCAGGTATCTGCGTCGGTCATCGGCGCCTTCGGCCCGCTGGTCCAGGCCCTCGCGCCATCGGCGGCGGGTCTCGGCGGTCATTAGGTCGCGCTGCTTGAAGCCCATCTCCTTAGCGAATCGCGCCGCGCCCCGGTCGGCTAAAAGGACGTGAGGCAGCTCCTCCATAACCTTCCGAGCTATGGATATGGGATGCTCGTAGTTGCGAAGGGCCGCCACGGCCCCCGCCCGCCGCGTCGCGCCGTCCATAATCGAGGCGTCCAGCTCAATTTGGCCCAGGAGGTTCGGGAGGCCCGCCCGTCCTACCGAGTGGTCGTGGATGTTGCTTTCCACCTCGCGCGTACCTGCTTCAACGGCGTCCAGGGCTGAGCCGCCGCGTTGCAGCACGGCCATGCTGGCGCTCATGCCGACGCTACCGTTGGCGGAGGCTATGACGATAGGCTTGGACATACGCTTTTCCTCGCTGGTCTGTCTTAGCTTGAGTGTTAGACAGCTTATTAAACAGTAACCAGGCAGCCTGGTAAAGCTGATTTTGATTCTACGGCACAAAAATATAGAGATTGTGAAGTTAGTCCTTATGAGCGGGGAAGCGTGCAGCCACTGTACATAAAGTATTAATCAAGAGCCATCAAGCGCTTGACCTAATAGTGAAGAGTTAACGTGGCGAACACGTACATCGGCACCTGTTCATGGACGGACGCGAGCCTGCTGAAGGCTGCGACCTTTTATCCTGGCCGGGCCGCTACCGCAGATGAGAGACTTCGTTTTTACAGCGCGGTCTTTCCCATTGTGGAAGTAGACTCGTCATACTATGCCCTGCCCAGCGCGGCCAACGCTCGATTGTGGTCGGAACGCACGCCGCCGGGGTTTAAGTTCCATATTAAGGCCTTCAGGCTGTTTACTTTCCACTGGACGGAGGTCAAGTCGCTGCCCAAGGACCTCAAGTCCATCGCGCCGCTGGAGAAGGACAGGTTTTATTTCAGGGACGCTTCCAATGAGCTTAGGAACGAATTGATGAACAGGTTCAGCAGGGCAATCGCGCCGCTCTCCGAGACGGGAAAACTGGGGATAGTTTTGCTCCAGTTTCCCAAGTGGGTGACGCCTCGTCCAGATGCTTTCGACCACATACTGCGGATGCAGTCGGCGCTGCGGCCCCACCAGGTGGCGGTGGAGTTCCGAAACAAGGCCTGGCTAACGGAACAGCGAGGCAAGGAAACCTTGCGATGGCTGGAGGACAACAAGCTGGCCTTTGTGTGCGTCGATGAGCCGCAGGGCTTCGTGTCCAGCGTGCCGCCCGTGGCGGCGGCCACCACCGACATCGCCTACGCGCGGTTCCACGGCCGCAACCAGGGGAACTGGGAGAAGCCCGGGCAGTCGGTCATCGACCGCTTCGACTGGTATTACAAGGACGAGGAGCTGCGGGAATGGCTTCCTAAGATTCGCACGCTGCAGGAGGAAGCTCGGGAGGTCCACCTGCTGTTCAACACCAACAAGGGCGACCAGGGGCCGTTCAACGCCATTAAGCTAGGCCGAATGCTGGGTGAGGGACTTGGGGACGAAGAGGCGGTGAGGTCGGTGGAGCCGAGACTGGGGCTTGTGGGGGAGCAGTTGGAGTTGGGCGCCGGGGTTGGACGAGCCTAGCCGATGACGTTGGTTGAAACCAGCATGGCCGCTTAGGGTGCTAACTTAATCTGTAACCTCCATCCGCGGGTTCCACGCTATCCCCCATAAAAGGCTGTCGGGGTCCGAATAGAGCCTGTTGGCGGCCCCAGTTGAGAATCTGTGTTATAATGCCTTGTCCGTTGGCGCCTCTCCGAGCTAATGGGGAGCCCGGGCCACGGGAAGATAGCCAGTAGGGGTCGCATGCTCATGGTGTGGATTGTGGTGGTGGGGATCGCAAGCCTCCTCGCCGGCTTGGGGCTGGCCTTGGGAATCTGGCATTCTAGGAACCGTCAGAAACTTAACCTTACCCTGGACCAGATTGGCACTCTAGCCCGGTTGACTAAAGAGACCGGTGGCATCCGCTCAGAAGTAAAAGCCTTTCTCACTTCTTCCGCCGTCTTCCCTCGACTGTTGGAGATGCTCCAGTCCCGGCAGTTGTCCATCAAGTTGAACGCCATGAAGACCCTTAGCAGCATTGATGGTCCCGCGGTTGTGGAGCCGCTGCTCTCCCAACTGTTCCAGTCAGACCCGGCCATTAGAGATGCGGCGGTCGCGAGTCTGACCTCCTTGGAGGACCCGTCTGCCCTGGACCTGATTTTGTCGCGTTGGAGTGACTACCCCATGGATCTGGTGGCCGAGGCACTTTCGCGAAAGGGCCCGGGCGTCGTTCCCAAGGTCGGGCCTCTGGTTACCCATGCCTCAGCCAGTGTCCGGGCTTATTCGGTGGAGGTGCTCAGACGCATCAAGTCCACTGAATCGGCGCGGTTTATCGCAGACGCTCTGCGGGACCCTCAACCTGCGGTGAGGGCCAACGCTGCAGCTGCTCTAGGCGAAGCTCATGCTGGCTATGTGGGGCCGCTGGTGCAGTCACTCTTTTCGGACCCGGCGCCGGAGGTCCGATGCCAGGCGTCTCTGAGTTTGGGGAAACTCGGGAGTCCCGACGCCGCTCAAGCCCTTTCAAAAGCGTTTGTTGGCTTGGGTGATGTTTTCCTTCCGTGGGACTCGACTGTTCTTCTTTGGAAGGCTTATAAGAATAGCCTGGAGGAGATGGGAGCGCTGGACAGTACGTTGAGGTCTATCGCTGACCTCAAACCGGATGGACTGGACCGATGGTTCCGCATTGCCGTAACTGCCGGAGACATGGATGTTGTGTTCAGAGCTGTTGAAGCGGCCCCCCAAACCGCCGAAAAAGGAAGGGAGAGTCTGGTACAGGCCGTGCTCTTGCACGGCGAGGATTTCGTTTTCCAGCGCCTCGTGTCGGCGTTGAGCGGTCACCCTCCCCACTTGATGGGGGCTCGAACGGCAATGCAAGGCATGCGCTGGTCCAAGGCCAATGAGGACCGACTGGCCGCCGAGTTCAAGGGCGTTTTGGACGGTCCTGGCAGGCCTGTATGGGACAGTGGGACCGCTGTAACAAGGGAAAGGCAGGGTTCAGGATCCACGATCAATAACCCAGAAGTGAAAGCTAAGGCTGAGGCGCCAGTTACCGCGCCGTCACGGCCTGAAAACCTCGAATCGCTGAACCTCATCACCATGGGGCCTGTTCTCGTAATGGATGAGGAGCCGCGCCGCCGGCATATGACGCGAACTCAACTGGAACGGCAAGGCCTTGCCGTTCTGGGAGAGGCTGGAGATCCCCAAGAAGTCAATTCCATGTTAGAGAGTCTCCCGGCCCATACTGTTGTGATTTGCTCTGCCAGCTTTCCGGGCGCCCTCTGGATCTTAAGGGATTTGATGCTGATCTTTCCGGAGGTTGGCGTGGTGTTGGTCAGTAATAACAAAATAGACGTCAAACTTTTTCAATCGGCCCTTCCCCGGGAGCCGCGACTCATTTCTGATACGCAGGACAACCGCGTCGTCATGGAGGCAATCTCCGGTGTCACCCGCAGAAGCCTCTAGGCCCCCTTTTTTCGACATTATCTCCGCTTTTGACAAGGGCGGAGCCATATCTCTGAGGGCCACGGGATGCTGGGCGGCGATTTGTGACGATTAACAGACCGCGGTGTTCCTGAATGCCGACTGGCACCCTTGGTATCTGGGCGATGGTGATTAGTGTGGCCGTGGTGACTGGTGTAGCCGTGCTATCGCTTCGCCAAAAGTCAGGCAAAAGGGTCCGCTGGCTGTTGGCCGCGGTTGCTCTGGCCCTGGCGGCGAGATACCTAATATGGCGCGGCCTGTCCGGGCTCAATCTTTCGTCGCCCGACGTTTTCATCTCGTTGCCGCTTTTTGTCGCGGAGGTTTACTTCGGCATCCAATTGAGTCTTTTTGTACTTCAGGCTCTACGTGTCCCGCCCCGACGATCCGAACCCTTGCCGCCGGCCAAGTCGCCTTGGGTGGACGTTTTCATAGCGACCTATAACGAGCCTCTGGATATCATCCGTCGTACTGTTGTGGCCTGTTCCGAACTGGAGTACTCCAAGAAAACGATCTATCTGCTGGATGACGGCAACCGGCCCCAGGTGAAAGCCATGGCGGAGGCCCTGGGAATCCGCTATCTGACCAGGCCAGATAACCTAGGGGCTAAGGGGGGCAACATAAACGCCGCGTTAAATCGCACGGACGGTGAATTCGTAGTAATGTTTGATGCTGACCATATCCCAGTCCGTACCTTCCTGACGGAGACCCTAGGGTTCTTCAGTGACCCGAAGGTTGCCTTTGTTCAGACGGTCCAACATTTTTATAACTCCGATCCTTTTCAGCGCAACTTACGCCTTGGGGACAGGATCCCCCATGAACAGAGCCTGTTTTTCGACGTGATAATGCCGGGAAAAGATGCCTACGGTGCTGCATTCTGGACTGGGACTGGTGCAGTATTCCGCAGGGAGGCCCTGGAGGAGTTGGGTGGGGTGCTTAGCCCTACGGTCACCGAGGACTTCCACACCAGCCTTGAGCTTAATAGGCGCGGTTGGAGGTCGGTGCATCTCAACCGACCCCTGTCGGCGGGCCTAGCGCCCGAGAGCTTCGCGGGCTACTTGAGTCAGCGGCTCCGTTGGACCCATGGCATGTTTAGTGTGTGGTGGAAGTCTAATCCCCTGATCACTTCAGGACTCACACTGGGCCAACGACTCTGTCACGTGGCGGCCGTTTACTACTTTATGTATGGCCTGGCGAGGCTGCCGTTCCTGGCTGCTCCCCTGACCTTCCTGTTTTGGGGTCTAGAGCCTGTCGACGCCACCATAGGAGAGTTTCTGGCTTACTATGTCCCGGCATACGTTTCCTTATTTGTAATATTCCCCGTCATATCAAATGGGAAACGAATGACGCTGGCGTCGGAAGTTTACGAAACGGCCACGTGTCTGGTCCAGGCCCCTGCTGCGCTGATTGCTCTGGCCGTACCTCGTCGCCGCGCCTTCAAAGTAACACCTAAGGGCCTGGAGCATTCCAGTCCTCGACTTAACATATTGCTGGCAGCGCCCCAGGCGTGTGTCCTGGGACTTTGTGTGGCAGGTTTGTTGAAAGGAACCCTGGACTTGAGCAGAGGCCTACCGCAGCCGCAGATGGACGCCACCATTATTAATATGGTGTGGACTTTCTATAACGCCTTCCTGTGTCTGGCGGCCGTAGCCATAGCACGCGAACAGCCTCAGGCTAGAGGAGTTTTCTCACGAAAACTTCGATTAAACTGCCATTTCCAGCTGGATACTTCAGTCCTCTCTGGGGAGGTCGTGTCTATGAATACCCATGGCGCGACGCTCATGACCGTCTGGAGCGGCCCATTGCCGGGACTGTTCAGCCTGAAGATATTTGGCAAGGACGGAGAGACCATCGAGCTCACGGCCCAGCGTGTGGCAGCCCGGATGGTTGGGAATTCCGGGACTTCGCTTCAGAAGGTAGAAGTCCGGTTCCTGTTAGGCTCCGCATCGAAGTACACCGAAGTTGACAGGTTCCTGTTTCACAGCCCCTGGGCGTGGGAAGATGAGCCCACGCCAACCCGACAGGTCTGGCGTGGGCTGGCTGCACTGATGATGGCCCCGCTGATAGTGTGGATACCCCAAATCCGGAGGCCCAGAAAAGTTTCTATTGCTCGGCCGAGGGTCTCGCCTCGCCCCGCTATGGTCGACGGCTAGTCATGCCTTCCAAGGCCTTCTTCTCTCTCGGTTAGTCGGTTCCACACCATACCTTCGGGCCGCGTGTCACCCTCCCATTCGCTTCGGTTCTATTCGCTTCAGCGTGTTTACTTGCCTAAACCAAGCCTGAGGGCAGCCGCTATCACCCTCAAAAGAATAATACCCAAGGGGTTCATCCCAAAGTTGTCAGCGAACGTCTCGGTCATGCCAACATACAGATAACCCTCGATATCTACAGCCACGTTCTTCCTGGGATCCAAGAGGCTGCCGCCCTAAGGTTCGAGGAAGGCTTAATAGAAGCTCAAAGAACTAGCAGACCAGAACCCGCTCGGGCAGCGGCGGATTAGCAAAAGATTAGCAAAGTTGACATAACATAGGCCCCTGGCAACTTACCAGGGGCCTTAATTTTTGCCGATTTTGTATCTAAACTGGCGGAGAGGGCGGGATTCGAACCCGCGATCCCAGGAACCCAGGATACCGCTTTTCGAGAGCGGCGCTTTCAACCACTCAGCCACCTCTCCACACAAATAGCATAGGGCTACACAAAGGGGTTTTCAAGCCTGCTTGGAGCCTATTTGCTGACCGGCGCAGGCGGCTGGGGGATGACCCGCAGCTTGCCCAACCTGCGGCCCACGGTGGACAGCACGCGGATTCGCAGGCCGTTCAGCGAGATCTCGTCCCCCATTTGGGGTATCTTCCCCAGCTTGCTGTAGACCAGCCCGCCGATGGTGTCCACATCCATCTCGTCGGCGGAGAGGGGCAGGTACTCCTCAAGGTCGTAGAGGGAGACGCGGGCGTCGACGATGAGGTCGCCGTTATCGGCGCGCATGACGCGGGGCGTAGTGGCGGGGGAATATTCGTCTTCGATCTCGCCGACGATCTCCTCCAGCAGGTCCTCCAGCGTCACCAGGCCGGCGATACCGCCATGCTCATCCACCACCAGGGCCATCTGCACGCGCAGCTTCTGGAAGTCCGCCAGAAGCCGGTCCAGGCGTTTGGAGTCGGGCACAAAGTAAGCCTGACGCCATAGCTTCTCCAGGGGCGGCGCGGGAGTGGCGGATACTAGCAGAGACATCAGGTCTCGCGAGTGGACAATGCCAACGATGTTATCGATGGTCTCCTGGTACACGGGCAGGCGGCTGTGGCCTTTGTCCTGCATAAGCCTGGCCACGTCGGCGACGCTGTCACTGGCCTCCACCGCCACAATGTCGACGCGCGGCACCATGATGTCGCGGGCGGTATATTCGTCCAGCTCCAGGATGGATCGGATCATGGAGCGCTCCCGCTGGTCCAGTTCCACGGGCTGGTCGGCCACAATAACCAGGTCCTCTTCCTCATCGCCCACCTTGGGAGCGATTTCCTGGATTGGCGCCCGGATATCTGAGGTCTGCAAATCGCCGCCGTTGGCCTCCTGCTTGCGCTGGGCTGCCTGACGCCAGAAATAGGCCAGGGCCAGAGCCTTCCGGGGATAGCGATGGACAAACCTGCTCACGCCCAGATTCATAGCGGCGACCAGCGCCAAAATACCTACGAATAGCACCGACGCGACGGGCCATGACATCCAGTCGAAGGAGTAGAAGAACAAGGCGGCGGAAGCGGCAACCGCTATAAGAGCAGCAGTCTTGAGGGCGGCGGATAAATCGGCGTGGCGCGCCCTATCGCTCTTGCCGCCGGGAGCGGCCTCCACGAGTCTGGCGTAGGCCAGAACCAGGAGCGAAATAACAAGGGCTATGCCCGATGATAAACCGCTATCGTCCACTTCACCTGATCTCTGTGCTGAAGAAACACTAGGAGCTTTTCTCTAAGATTCTAGCAGGAACACCCACCGCTAGTCTATTCTTTGGCACGTCTTTAGTGACAACCGAGCCTGCGCCGGTGGACGCGCCGTCCCCCACTTTTACAGGCGCCACCAGCATAGTGTCGGAGCCGATGAAAGCGTTGTCGCCAATCTCGGTGCGGTGCTTGTCCACGCCGTCGTAGTTGCAGGTCACGAGGCCTGCCCCCAGGTTGGTGTTGGCGCCCACCGATGCGTCGCCGACGTAGCCGAAGTGACCCATCTTCACGCCCCGCTTCAGCCTGCTCTCCTTGACCTCTGCGAAGTTGCCGATGTGGACTTGGGATTCGATATGGGTGCGCTGGCGGAGGTGGCTGAAGGGGCCTACGTCCACGTCCGGCTCCAGGGTAGACTCCTCGATAAACGACGCGGTGACGCGGCACCTGTCGCCAATGGTTGAGGCGCGGACGAAGCTGTTGGGGCCGATGGTACAGTCTCGCCCGATGCGCGCCGCGCCCTGGATAATGGTGTTGGGCAGGATGACGGTGTCCTGTCCAATGACCGCCTCGGCGTCGATATAGGTGGCGGCCGGGTCCGTGATGGTGACGCCCTGGCGCATCCACTTCTCGCAGATGCGGCGTCGAAGGGCGGCCTCAGCCTGGGCTAGCTGTACACGGTCGTTAACGCCCATACCCTCGTTGGGGTCCTTTGAGACCATTGATTCCACGGTTTTTTTCTCCTTGACGGCCATAGATATAAGGTCGGTCAGGTAATACTCGCCCCGGGGGCTTTTCTTGAGCCGGGACAGGTTGGGCCAGAGCCATGAAGCGTCGAAGCAGTAGACGCCGACGTTGACCTCCATGGCCTCCTCATTCATGGCGGCGTCTGAGGCTTCGACAATGCCCGTTACGCGGCCACGGGCGTCGCGCCGTATGCGCCCCATGTCGGGTTGCAGAGCGCCGGTGGTGGTGAGGAGGGTAATGGCGGCGGACGACTGGATGTGCTTGGATACGAGGGCCTGAAGCGTTTCCGCGCGTATTAACGGCGAGTCGCCGCCCATGACGATAACGCGCTGGGCCTTGCCTTCCAGCGCCGTCGCGCACTGCAGCAGAGCGTGGCCGGTGCCCAGGGGTTCGGGTTGCTCCACATATCGGACGGTATCGCCCAGGAGGCCGCGAAGGCCCTGAGCGCCGCTGGGGGATACCACCAGGGTCACGTCGTCGATGCCGGACTGGCGCAAGGCCTCGACGGCGTAGGCGATCATGGGCTTGCCGCCCACGGGGTGCAGCACCTTGGGGACGCTGGACTTCATACGCTGGCCCTGGCCCGCGGCCAGTATCACGCCTGCCCAGTCTTTCATGGACACCTCCCGCCCGGCCAATGGCAGCCGGGGCTCCCGACTCCATGCTATTTTAACAGGGGCTTACATCCAAGGGTGAGTTCTATCTCTGGAGCGGAGGAGGTATGGGGTTCAAGGCTAACTATCTATGCGGACGAGTCGAGTAGTCCTAAGCGAAGACTTACTTTACCTATAACTCAGCCACGCCAATAAGCTCGGCGGTCATCAGAAATCGATGGGTGGGCTTGTTGGGCGGGACGCAGGTGACAAGGACTATCTCCGCCTTTGGGGCGTAAAGGTTCTTATGAAAGTACCCGCTGTCCATCTCAACGGACGTAAGGATCACAGGCTTGCCGTAAGCGCGGTATAAGTAGGCGCTGCCCCCAGCGAATAAGATCACGTCCACGGGCTCACCATTTGTTATCTTGTCCATTACAGAGGGAAGCTGCTCGAATTTTTCGTCGCTGGGGCCGGAACTGCGAATGTGCCCGAAGTACCAGCCTCGCGCGCCTTCGCCAGGGTTGCCGGCAGTCTCGATTCGGCCTATGGACCCCTTGGGCTGCTGGTAGTACAACTTGTTGTCCTCATCCTTAATGAGGTCGAGGGTATTCACCGGGGCGTCCACGTCTATGGAGGGAACAAGAATCCGTTCAGCAGGAGGCAGAGCGCCCAGGCTTGGCAGAGTGTCTTGGAGGGACTCGAAGATATAGGTTTTGCCAAAGGCGTTGACGCTTATCTTTTCTTTGGCAGGCGGTTTCGGGGTGGCGGTGGGAATGGGGGCAGGGGAGGTGTACGCCGGGTCAACGCGGGGTTCTGGCGACGGTGCCGGCTCTTGCGACGCGGCGATGGGAGTCCCAGGCGCTGCCGGGTTGGGAGGTGTCGGCAGGTCAATGGCGATGGAATCGTTTTCTGAGGGCAGCGGGAGGTAGGAGGGTGTGTCCTGGAGCGAGGCGACCTGGGCGGTAAGCTGGGTGAGGAACCGGTCTGCGCTCTGGTCCTGCCGCCAGTAGAAGAGTGGCATCCCCGCGGCCACGCCCAGGCCTGACAGGACCAGAAGCCAGGCGGCTATAACGGCGGCGCGTCTGGTCTTTAATCGAGCTGTCAACCTTTTGAGCATGTCGTGAGCCTCAAGCCGTTCTTAGAAGTTGGACGTGGCTTTTAGGATAATGATCAGGCCGGCTGCGGAAATCACGGCGGCGCTGCCCACAGGGAAAAACCTCATAGCTGCTTCTCCCACTTTTGACATTGCGCCATGCTGATGGCCGGTGAAGCGGAACAGCAGCTTTCGGCCATAGAGGAAGAGAAGGGCTACGGCGGTCAGCGTGCCCGCCAGCCCAAGGCTGAAGGCCACCACCAGAAAGAGGCCAAACCCGATGCGATGCAGGGCTATGGCGCTGAGCATGATAACGACGGCGGAGGGGCAAGGCAGAAGGCCGCCTGTCACGCCCACGGTCATCAGGCTCTTCCAGTTCACATCTCCACCGTGAGGGATGTGCTGATGGCTGTGCGGGTGATCGCGTTCAGCTTTGTCATCGGCGCGTTCATGGCCGTGGGAATGGGGGTGGTGGAGCCTGGATACGAGGCCAAAGGCGGGAAGCCGCGTCTTCAGCCACGAAGTGTCGCCCAGCAGCGCCCGCAGCCGCGACTGCAGGAGCCAAAGCCCCAGGCCAATCACTAGAATGCCGGAGGTAAGCTCAATCCAGGGGAACAGGTCTTCAGCCAGGATGTATTGAGACGCGAGAAGCGTTACCAGGCCCAGGGCGAAGACGGTGATGGTGTGAGTGACGGTCACAGGAATGCCGATGAGGAAGGCGTGTTTGAAGCTGGCCCTGGAACCCACCAGGTAGGCCGCTACGATGGTCTTGCCGTGGCCGGGCGAGAGGGCATGCAAAGCGCCCCATAGCATGGCCGCCAGGGCGGAGAAAAGCAGCACCGGCAGAGTCAGGCTTTCGGTGGTAATAAGGGAGGTGAAGCCTCCGCCCTTGTCGGTAGACGGAGAGGGCGCCGACGGGAGAAGCGCCGGCGGAGGCCGCGAGGGCGTCCGCAATCGTAAAGCCTAGCTCCACCCTGCGAGTCTCCAGCGGGCTTTGCAGCAGGTTCTCAGGATACGCGGTAAGCTCCTGGCTCAGGTCGGAGGAGGGGGCCGGGCCTTGTATCTCGACCCCCGGGGCCGGGCGCACCACTATCTCCTTCCAACCCAATCGATTGGGGTGGTTGCCATCGCTGTACGATATCTGATAAGCCCGGCCCTCAGTGTATGGAAACTGTGCCTCAAACCACGCCGCCAATCGAAGGGTCTGAAGTCCGGCCTCGCCTGGTGATTGGATAAACTCGGCGTTTTGAGGCGACGCCAGAAGATTAAGCTCCTCGCCTGCTACGGAGAGTTTGAGGTTCTTGGCTAGCTCGATAACTTCCTTTTGCAGATAGGCCCGGGACTCAGCCTGGTCCACCTGGCCGTCTTTATTGGCATCTATCTCCTGGGTCTCCTGGAAGGCTGGAATCTCAGCCATGTCTATGACGTATCTGACCCTGATTACGCCCGCGTATATCTCCATCCTGCTGTATTGGTTAATGGTAAAGTTTCCCAGTGGGTGGGCCTCAGCGTTGTTGGGCCGTATTAGGCCTGACAGTGCGCCTACGATAGCCAGGGCTACGACTAATAGTGCGACGCGGCGGCAGAAGATACGCCCGGTCATGGCTTAGGGGCACCGTTGGCAGATATCTCTCGCAGGATTTCCTCCGCCCGGCTTTTGTGGATGAGAGAGAAAAAGGGATTGATATCCAGGGCTTCGGTCAGAAGCGTCCGCGCTTCCTGTTCGAGGCCAAGGGAGTGGCTGATGGCGCCGGCGTGGAAGAGCATCAGCGCGTCCTTGGTGCCAAGCTTTAGGGCCTCGCGGGAGTAGCCCAACGCCTCCTGCGAGCGGCCGTTTTTGAAGAACGCCCAGGCCAGGGCGTCGGCGGCGTGGACGCTAGGGCGACGCTGGTATTCCAGTGTCGCTCTGTCCAGGGCCGAGGACGGGTTGTTTCCAAGGTCGGCGTCGAAAAGCACCATTTCCAAATCCGTGTTCACCCCGCTCTGCTGGTACAACCTTGTCTGGAGGTTCACCAGTTCCACGGCCCGCGACGCCTCCTCAAGGTTGCCGGCGGCGATGTGCGTCTCCGTCAGAAGGATGGCGTATTCAGGCGCGGGATACCGTTCTACAACCTTTTCATGGGCGGCGATGGCTTTTGGAAAGTCGCCGCTGGCCGCGTAGATTCGGGCCAGGGCGGCCTCGGCGGGGATATAGTCCGCGTATAAGTCCAGGGCCTTGAGGTACTCGAGTTGGGCGGCGGCAAGGTCGCCGGTCTTGAAATAGAGGTGGCCTAGCTGCACCAGCGTCCATGACGTGCCTTCGGAAGCGCGTCCCCCCGCTTCAACGGCCTGCCGCATGGCCTGTATGGCCCCCGGCATGTCGCCCTGGAGCTCGCGGGCGTAGGAGACTCTTGAGTAGGAGCTCAGGTCCGGCCTCAGGTCCACCATCCGCTGGAAGGTCTCCCAGGCCTGGCTGTACTGGCCCAACTCGAGATAAGCGTCGCCGATGACCCCTTGCGCGGCGCTGCTGTAGGGGTTGATGGATGCCGCCTGCCGCCCATAGTCGAGGGCTTCCTGGAACTGGTGGCGGGACAACGCCAGAGCGCCCAGGCCTATTAGCGCGTCGGCGTGGCGGGAGTCCAGGGCTAAGGATTTTTCGAAAGCCCTTTGGGCCATGGAATAGTAGCTGGGATTGCTGGTGTCCCTGGCCTTTTGCAAGTACGCGCCGCCCAGGCTGGCGTAGGCTTGAGGGCTCTCAGCGCCGGAAGAGAGCCTGTCCTGGAGCGTCTGTATGAGCCGGTCCGTGGACGCCGCGCCGCCCAGACCGGAAGGGGCGGTATTGGCAGGGGAGGCGTCGGGGGCTATGGCCTGCCTGATTACCAGCGTTACCGCGGCTGCCAGGAGGGCGACAAATAAGAGAGCAATGACGCTGTATCCGTTTTTCTTTGTTATGGCAGCTTGTCTCATTTGAACTCGCGCCTTGTAAGTCTTAGGACTGCTGGCGGTGGGTCCGAAAGGGCACAGACCCACCGCCTCAGGTTAAGCCTAGCTATGAGGGAGCCTTAAACAGCTACCTGCGTAACTCTTCTGGCGCGGTAGAGGACCAGGCCGCCAGCCGCGAAAGCGGCCAGGCCTGCTCCTACAAACCACCAGAGGGAGGTAGACTGGCTGCCGGTATCGGGTGCGCCAACCTTGCCGTGGGGAACACTCTGGAAGCCTTGCCACGGATGGGCCAGGTAGGGGAACTTGTCGTGGAACTCAGCATCGTTTTCATCCACGCCGTCGCCCAACTTAACGCCGGTAGCGTCCGGGGTAAAGTCTGGATGGAACAAGGGGTAGGCCGCGCCAGCCACAGCTCGCAGCGAGATGTCGGTAACGTCGTCGGCCAGGCGGCGGCCATTGGGATAGCCCGCCAAGTCCCCACCCAGGACTCCCATGGCGTTGGGGTCGTCGCTGGGCGGTACGGCCACGTTCAGCCTCAACTGCTCGGAGGGCACCACGTCCTTAGGCATGGTGAGGCCCTCAATGCCGGTGAGGAAGATGGCGATAAGGTCATCCCGCTGGTCCGCGCTGCCAAAGGCCCCCTGGGGCGGCGCCTCAATGCCATAGAGGGCCTTCAGGAGCTTGCCAAGCTCAGGGTCAGTGACGTAGTTGGCGAACTGAGCGTCATCGGCGGGCACGGAGGCGTTCCACTTGTCCTTATCACCCAAGGGAATGACAACCTCGTTCACTAGAGGAGCGCCCAGCCGGGACACCTGCACCCAGTCGCCGGAGGTTTCCGGCGTGTCGCCCATATCGGAAAGCACCTTGGTGGCCATTCGAGACGAAGTGCCCCAGACGCCAATGACGGCATTTTCGTCAGTGGGGTCGTCGGGCATGGCTCCGTCCTTGGTGAGGTGCTTTATGGGAACCTGGATAGCGATGGAGTGGACGTTGTAGCCTTGCAGTCCGTCCACGCCGCCGCCCTTGTTGCCTGGGAGCTTGCGAATGGTAAGGAGGTCGAATATGGCGCCCAGGTCGACGAAGAAGGCATCGTCAGTGGGGCCGGCAAAAACTTTGTATCCGTCGCCCACAGATCTGACGGCGGCCCATGCCAGGGCCTCATAGTCTGGGGTGGACTTGGGGCCGATGTTGGCCGGGGCCACGGGTAGATCGGAGGCCAGCACCGTGGAACTACTGCCCTTAACTCTGGTAACGCTATAGGTCTGGCGTATGTTCCAGTCCGTGTCTGTGAGGGAAGTAATGGGCCCAGTGTTGTAGAGGAAGGTGTCAGGGTTCATGATGTGAGTCTTGAACCTGAACTGGTAGGAGATGTCCTCAACAGCCGACCCGTCGTTGTCGATTTTGATCTCGTAGAGGACATCATCGCCAAAGTGGTGGAAGTTGGGACCTCCGGCGGGCTCCTCCATGGGATTGACGGACATGATCAAAGTCACGGTGTCCGGCTTGTCCGGGCTGACAAAGGCGTAGACGTCGGTGGTGTCAGCCTGAGGATCACTGGAGATTAGCGGGGCCTCCCTGTGGCTGGAGGCCGAGGTGATGAACGGGATCACTAAAAGGACCATGGATACTGCCGCCAGTATCACAATGGAAAGTTTGGTTCTCTGCATGGGACTCTCTCCTTGTAAGTAGTTATTGGGTCGCGCTTGCCCTTTTAGAGGCCTAACCAACACGCACTAATCCAGGTTATCTCGATTGAGTATTTTTCGGAATACATTCAAAGGGATTAGTCGTAAGCACCTGTGCTTAGTCCATATGATTACGTTATCCTCTCTAAACACTGCCTCATATTAATGATTGCGAAATAAAATCCTCCACGGATCACCGCCCTTTTGGAAGCGGGATTTTTAATGCAAAAAGCCGACAAAATTTCTTTGTGGGATAAACTTTGCGGACTAGTAAGCGCTAGCTCTACCTAACCATGAGCCGGCGTGGTACAGACTAGTCCCGTGGCTTCTTCTTTGACTCCGTGAACGCAGATCGCTCTTTGTTTGTCTGACCTCTTAAAACGTATCGCGTGCTGAGACCTCTGTTGAGCCGGGATAAAACGCCAGGGCGCAATTATTGAGAGGCGTGTCCTGGAAGGGTATACTTGGAAGGATGCCCCTGTAGCTCAGCGGATAGAGCACCGGCCTCCGGAGCCGGGTGCGGGTGTTCGATTCACCCCAGGGGCGCCACCTGTTTCCAGTACAGCTTTGTCGTATCGGGGCGTGGCGCAGCGGTAGCGCGCATGGTTTGGGACCATGAGGCCGTGGGTTCGATCCCCACCGCCCCGACCATCTTTTGCCGCCCGATTTTTTACCGGAGGAGTTAAGACCCTCATGACAGGCAGAGCCAACTGGTACTACAATCATCCCCCCACCTGCACCTGTGTCGATTGCAACGAGCGGCGGTTGGGACGCAAGAAGGATAAAGGCAAGAGTTCCTGGTTAAAGAAGTTATGGCCCTTCTCTAAGAACAAGGACTAGGAGGCGCGCGGTGGCTACGCAAGTCGTTTCTCAAAAAGAGCAAGATGTCCTGAAAATGCTGCGCTCCATACCACTGGGGCCGGTCATCGACGAGATGAACAAGATGGGCTACCACTGGATGTTGATGGAAGGCGTGCGCTCTCGAACGCCGGGGCGGCGGCTGGCGGGCCGGGCGGTGACCCTTCGATACCTGCCGCCTCGTCCCGATGTCCATCAGGAGGTTCGATACGGCACCAAGGACTCGCCCGAATACCGCGCCTACGAGCTGTGCGGCCCGGGCACGGTGCTGGTCATCGACGCCTATGGGCGCATCGACGAGCGTGGCATTGTGGGCGGGGACGTGAAGTTCCACCGCCTCAAGCGCCGCGGCTGCGAGGGCCTGGTGACCGACGGCTCGGTGCGGGACATCAACGAGATGCGGCCCTACGGCTTCGCCATTTTTACTCAGCAGACCTCCCTGGCCGCCGGCCCCACCATACCCTTCGCCTATGGCGTCAACGAAGTCGTTCAGTGCGGCGGCGTGCTGGTGAGGCCCGGCGACTACATCGTCGGCGAGGACGACGGCGTGGTGGTGATACCGGCGTCGATAATCGAGAAGGTGGTCGAAGAGGCCTCGGAGCACGACCGGCTGGAGAAGCTGCTGAAGGCGATGATGGACCAGGGCGACTTCTCGCCCGGCCAGTACTACCCCCTGAGCGAGGACAACCGGCGTCGGCTCAAGGAGGCGGCGGCCAAGAAGGGTATGAAAGCCTAAAGGATTTGTGTTAACCTTTCGTCCCGTCCAGATGACCGTTAGGCATCGGGGCGGGTCTTCTTTTGCCCTGGTGGCCGCAATAGCAAGGCTTCTTTGAAAAAACTCCACGAATACGCCGCCCTCCGTTCCCTCAAATACCCCGCCTTCCGATATCTGTGGCTATCCGTCTTCCTGTGGGCAGCGGCCAACTGGATGCAGCGGCTGGCGGTGAGCTGGCTTGTGCTGAAAGAGACTGAGAGTCCCATAGCCGTGTCCATGGTCTATGCCTTCAACTTCATGCCCAACCTGTTCCTGGGGCCTTTCGCCGGCGTTATCCTGGACAGGGTCAACCGCAAGCACATGCTGGTGGTCATCCAGTTAGCGGCGGGGCTGTCGTGTCTCGCCATCGCTGTCGCGGCGCTGATGGGCAGCGCCCACACGTGGTTTATTTTAACGATGTCCGGCGTTTTCGGCGTGTCAGTAGCTTTCAACATCCCGACGGTGCCCAGTATGGTCTTCGACATCGTCGAGCCGCAGGACGCGCTAAACGCCAACGCCCTGCGGACCATTGCCTTCCGCATCATGGGCATCATCGGCTCCGCCGTGGGTGGCGTACTGGTGGCGGTCATCGGCGTCGGTGGGACAGTGCTGACCTCCAGCGTCATCTTTGGCCTGGCGGCTTTTAACACCGCGCTGATCAGGTACCAGGGGCCGAAGCGGGAGGTCGCCAGAAAGTCGGTGATGCGGGAGATGTGGGAGGGATTTCGTTATTTCAGCCGCAACGGCGCTGTGGGGAGCATGATCGTCGCGGCCATGTTCGCCGAAGCCTTTGGCTTCGGAATGCTGGCCCTGGTGCCGTTCTTTGCCAACGAGGGGTTTTTGGACGTGGGGTCGGAGGGGCTGGGAGTGATGCAGGGCATGGTGGGCCTGGGCGGCGGCATCGCGGGCGTGTTCCTGGCCACGTATGGCAAGCAGGGGCGGCGAGGCTGGCTCCTAGTCATCGGCTTTGTTTTCTACAGCGTTTTCGTCGGCATCTTCGGCGCGTCCAACATATTCGCGCTGTCTATGGCGATGCTGCTGGGGTTTGGCCTGGCGGCGGGCCTTTTCGACATGACCATCGTGGTGCTATTGCAGGCCAACGTGCCCCAGGAGATGCGAGGACGCGTAATGGGGGCGTGGACGCTGGCCCTGGGCTTTGGGCCGGTGGGGGCGCTGCTGCTGGGCCTGTGGGGGGAGCTGTGGGGCGTCCGCGTGGCGCTGTACATCGGCTCGGCGATACTGGCGGCGGCGGCTGTGGCCCTAATCGCGACGCCCTGGGTGCGACGGCTGGCCTAGCTTTGGCTGTATAATCCAACCCATGCCTAAAAGACACCCTGGCCTGGACTAGCCGTGGCCCGCGGCCCCCGAATCCACGCCCTACGCTCCTTTCAGTACCCGGCTTTCCGTTACCTTTGGGTCTCAGCCTTCCTGTGGGCCGCCGCCAACTGGATGCAGCGGCTGGCAGTAAGCTGGCTGGTCTTGAAGGTCACAGGCAGCCCCTTTGCCGTCGCGTTGGTCTTCGCCCTGAACCACCTGCCCATCCTTCTGCTTGGCCCCTTTGTCGGCATCCTGATGGACCGGGTCAATCGAAAGCATCTGCTGATGGCCAACCAGGTAGCCGCGACGCTGACCTGCATAGTCATCGCCCTGGTAGCCTACTCCGACAACCCCCAGGTGTGGCTTGTCATGGTCCTGTCCTTTGTCTTCGGCGTGTCTATGGCCTTCAACGGCCCTCTTATCAACACCCTGATGTTCGACATCGTGGACGCCAAGGACGCTTTGAACGCCAACGCCCTGCGGTCCATAGGCCAGCGCTCCATGAGCATTGTCGGAGCGACGCTGGGCGGGGTGCTGACGGACGTGGTGGGCGTCGGCACCGCGGTGATGGTGTCGGCGGGAATACTGCTGGTGGCCCTGGGCAACACGGCGTTGATGAAATACCAGCGCCTCGTGGTGCAGTGGGCCAAGGCCGGGGTCTTTCGCCAGTTGGCGGAAGGCGTCCGGCACTTCAGGCACAACCCTCCTGTGAAAACCATGCTGCTGGGGACTATGGTGGCGGAGGGCTTCGGCTACGGCTCCCTGTCCCTGCTGCCCCTCTTCGCCGACGAAGGGGTCCTGGACGTCGGCTCCAAGGGCCTGGGCGTTATGCAGGGTGCCATAGGCATGGGCGGGGCTGTCGCAGGTTTTATCTGGGCCGGCTTCAGCCAGCACAAGCGTCGAGGCCTGGTGCTGGCCCTGGCCTTTGTGTGCTACGGCGTGGCGATGGCAGGCTTCTCCGTCTCCGACGTGTTTCTCCTGTCCCTGGCGGCGCTGTTGCTCTTCGGCATAGCCGCCGGCACCTATGACATGACCATTGTGGTGCTGCTGCAGGGGAACGTGCCGACGGAGATGCGGGGCCGAGTTATGGGGGCGTGGAGCTTCGCCATTGGCATCCAGCCGCTGGGGGCCATGGTGCTGGGCGCGCTGGCAGAGGCCTTCGGGGTCAGGGTTGCCATGGCGTCGGCGGCGGGCATACTGGTGGTCACATCCTTGTTTTCTATGCTGGCGGTACCTCACGTGCGCCGCCTGGCTTAACGGTTGCTCACGGGCCGTTCATGGGCTAGTCTATGGGCGCATTCACTTCAAATCTATAGGAGACCAACTCCATGCCCCAGGGAAAGTCCCGTCTTGAAGGTAAGGTAGCCATTGTCACCGGCGCCGGCGCGCGAGGCAGGGTCATGGGCAACGGCAAGGCCGCGGCCATACTCTTCGCCCGCGAAGGGGCAAAGGTGGTGGCTATGGACGTGTCCGAGGAGCGCCTGGCCGACACCATCGCCGTCATCCGAGAGGACGGCGGCGACGCCATACCCTTCGTCGGTGATGTCACCAAGTCCGGCGACTGCAAGGCGATGGTTAAGGCGGCGGTGTCCAAGTATGGGAAGTTGGACATCCTTCATAACAACGTCGGCATCAACGGCCCGGGCAGCGTGGTGGACGTCACCGAGGATGACTGGGACATGGTGATGTCCGTGAACCTGACGAGTATGGTATTGACGAGCAAATTCGCCATTCCCGAGATGATAAAGAGCGGCGGCGGCGCCATTGTCAACATTTCATCTATATCGGCCATACGCCCTCGTGGCATGACCTCATATACGGTGTCCAAAGCGGGCGTGGTGGCCCTGACCAAGGCCATGGCTCTGGACTACGCCCCGCAGAGGATTCGCGTCAACTGCCTGCTGCCCGGCCCGGCCTACACGTCCATGGTGGCGGGCGGTATGTCGGAGGAGATGCGGGACCTGCGGCGGCAGGCGTCGCCCCTGGGCATTGAGGGCAGCTCCTGGGACATCGCCTACGCTGCGTTGTATCTAGCCAGCGACGAGGCGCGATGGGTCACGGGGGCGGAGATTGTTGTCGACGGCGGCGTAAGCCTCGTCAATGCCAAGCGGTAGATTCGCAGAAGGAGGCGGACATGGTGGAGCAGTTTAAGCTCAAGCCGGAGGAGTCGGTGCGGGTCAGCGAGAAGGCCCTGCGTGCTACCGTCCAGGCCATGTTCCAGAAGGTGGGACTGGGGCGTGACGACGCCGCGCTGGCCACCGACGTGCTGGTCACTGCCGATCTGCGGGGCGTAGATACTCATGGCGTCTCCAACCTCCTCCGTCTATATCTAGAGCGATACCAGAATGGCAACATCAATGCCAAGCCCAACTGGCGCATTCTTCGCGAGTCCCCTACCACCGCAACCATTGATTCGGACACGGGCCACGGCATCATCATCACGCCCAAGGCTATGGAAATCGCCGTTGAGAAAGCTAGAAAGACCGGCGTGGGTATGGTGACCGTCACCAACGCGCGGCACCTGGCTATGGCGTCGTACCATGCCATGGTCGCGCTGAAGCACGACATGATCGGCGTATGCATGACCAGCAGCCCGCCGACGGTGGTGCCCACCTTCGCCGGCAAGCCTCTGCTGGGCACCAACCCCATCGCCTTCGCCGCGCCGGCGGACAAGGAGCCGCCCTTTGTTTTCGACGCAGCCACCAGCGTCATCCCCGACAACAAGGTGCACATCGCGCGTCGCCTGGGCATCCCGCTCCTACCCGGCTGGTTGGCCGACGACGAGGGCCGCCCCATCATGGAGCCGACGCCCGCGCCGGAGTTCGGCAAGCACAAGTTGGTCCCACTGGGCAGCGTGCGCGAGATGGGATCCCACAAAGGCTACGGCCTGGGCGCGATTGTCGACATCCTGTGCGCGGTGTTATCCAATAGCGGCTTCGGCGCTATGCGGCCTCGAATGACCTTCGCCCACTACGTTGCCGCCTACAACGTCGAAGCCTTTACCGACCTGCCGCGGTTCAAGTCGATGATGGATGAGTTCCTGCGCACCCTGAAGTCCACGCCGACCGCCCCGGGCCACGACCGTGTGCTGGTGGCGGGGCAGCTGGAGTGGGAGACTACGCAAGACCGTCTAAAGAACGGCATACCTCTCCATCAAGAGGTCATCGATTGGTTTAAGAAGGCCTGCGGCGATATGGGCATCGCGTATAACTTGACCTAGACCCGGGGCCCAAAGTATCGAGGCGTTTGCCTTTAGCCCCTAAGTCCGAGGGTGTAGAATGGTATGACGACTTTCGTAGCATAGGTATTAAGAAACAGCAATGCTGATTGAGCCAGCCAGTTCGGTTACAGACGCAGTCCTGGCGCTGGCGGCGCTGTTCGCGGCCTCCAGCCTGAGCGGCGAGGGGAAGACCTACACCCGCTGGCGCTGGGCCTTTGTGTTCATCGGCGCCGCCGCGCTCCTCGGGGCGGTCCATCACGGATTCCTGGAGGAAACGCCTTCCGTCGCGCGGCATACCTGGGCGGCCATTACCATCCTGGTCGCCATCAGCATATCCTTCGTGCTGTCGGCGACAATATCCACAGTCTTGGGCGAAGGCCGGGGGAAAATACTGCTGGCCGTGCGCACAGTGAGCCTGGCGGTCTTCATCGTTCTCGCCGTCATGGGACACGCCACCATGTCCACCCTGATGATCAGCGAGGGCGGCACTATGCTAATCATCCTGGGGCTGTGGGCCACGGCGCTGTGGAAGAGGACGCCTGTTGTGACGTTTATAATCGCTTCCATTGTTATAAGCGGGGCCGGAGGCGTTGTGCGGAGCCTGCCCGTTGGCGTGGACATAGGGGGCTGGCACTTCGGCGGGGCGGCCTGGTTCCATATCATGCAGACGTTAGGGATTGTCCTGCTATTCTTTGGTGTGGAGCGATGGGGATATAGACGGGTTGAAGCCAGAAAAATCAGGAGAGGCGGGACCTGGGTGACGTAGCCGAGTTTCGCGCCGCTGGACGCGCAGCGGACACAGATGCCCACCCCGGACTGGGCCGGCGACTAGCCTGGTCTAGGGTTTAGAGGCGCGACATGGCGGATATCAAGTGGAAGACGCTGACGGATATCAAGCCAGACCAGGAATACCTGGTCATGGCATCCTTCCTGCCATTGAGGGGTCTGTGGCGCGTGCCCAGGTTTCTTTTCTACACCGCGGACATACAAAAACAGCTTAACCAGACCAGGGGAGTCGTCGGATATGGGCTGAGGGCGCTTTTGCTCAAGCGTCGCTTTTACACGCTGTCGGCGTGGGAGAGCCAGGAGGCGCTAAGCGAGTTCAACAGGGCCATGCCCCATAGCGAGATTGCGATGCGTCTGAAGCGGCGCATGGGCAAGTCCAAGTTCGTGTTCTGGAAGGCCAAGGGGAGCGGACTGCCGCCGACATGGGATCAGGCTTTTAGCAGACTCGCGATGCCGAAGGAGCCTAAGGGTTAGCCCGCCGGTATCCTGTCCTTAAATCCAAACCCCGTCAGCGGCGCCAGCACCACCTCGTCCCGCCCAATGGCCCCCGCCCGCACCAGCGCCTCCAACCCCGCCAGCGCCGCCGCCGAAGTCGGCTCCGCCAGCAGACCTTCCTCGCTCGCTAGCAGCGATTGCCATAGCAGAATCGACTCCTCAGACACCGCCACCGCTTGGCCGCCGCTGTCGTTGATTACTTGAAGGCATTGTTGAAGCCTCGGCGGGCGTTCCACGGCGATGCCGCCCGCCACCGTAGCCACGCCCCCGCTGGGCCGCCACGCGTCGCCTCGATATGCCGACGCTAGCGGCTGGCAGGCTTCGGTCTGGACGGCGTGAAGCCTTGGCATGGACTTGGCCCTGCCATCCTTCATAGCCTCCACCCAACCCTTCCACGCGCCAATGAGCAGCGACCCGTTGCCGACAGGGAAGAGGACGTGTCGGGGCGGCGGGTCCATCTGGGTAATGACCTCTTGAGCAAAACTTTTAGTGCCCTCGATAAAGTAGGGACTGAGGTTATGAGAGGCATAGACTACGCCCTGCTCTCGGCAGTAGCGCTGGCAGGCCTCCGTCACCGCCTGCCGTCCGCCCTCGACCTTCACAATCTCGGCGCCGTAAAAGGCGATCTGCGACAGCTTCATGGCGGGCGCTGAGGCCGGGACAAAGATGGTGGCCTTGATGCCGGCGCGGGCTGAGTATGCAGCCATGGCCGCCCCGGCGTTCCCTGACGAGTCCTCGGCCACTCGCGATACGCCGTGGTCTTTGAGCATGGACACCAGCATGGCCGCGCCACGGTCCTTGAAAGAGCCAGTGGGGTTGCGGTACTCCAGCTTGGCGTAGAGGCGGCGCAGGCCCAGCCGCCGACCGATGGCGTCAAGTTGCACGACAGGGGTGTGACCCTCGCTCATGGTCACGGCCAGGGGGCTGGTGATAGGTGTGGAGGGGTCCACGTCCACGGGTGCGCCGCAGTCCTCGCAGGCCAGGAGGTTGGGCGAGGCCGGATGGGGCTTGTGGCACTGGGCGCAGACAAACTTTGTATCCATGGGGACACTATACTACCCTGCCGTGGGCCTTGCTAAGTATCACTGATAGCTATATCGTTGTCGGCTATTGCGCTCGGTTTGATTACTGAGCGAGGGTTGAAACTTATGGCGCTGCCGCCCTACCGAGTTGACTACAGTCCTATCATAGACCGGCCAAGGATCGTCTGGCCTGGCGGAGCTCGTGTGGCCCTGTGGGTGTCGCCCAACGTGGAGCATTACGAGTACCTGCCTGCCGCCAGGGACAGCCGGAACCCATGGCCTCGGACGCCCCACCCGGACGTGCAGCAGTATTCGTACAAAGACTACGGCAACCGGGTCGGCTTCTGGCGGATGCTGGAGGCGCTGGACGAGTTCAAGATTCGATGCACGCCGTCGCTGAACCTGGCGGTGCTGGACCACTACCCTCAGATTCGGGACGCCATGGTGGAGCGCGACTGGGACTACATGTCCCATGGCATCTACAACACCCAGTTCCTCAGCTCGTATACCGAGGAGCAGGAGCGCGAGTTTTATCAGGACTCCATTGAGACGCTGAAGCGGCACACGGGGAAGCGGCTCAAGGGGATGTTGGGGCCTGGAATTTCGGCCACGGAGCGCACGCCGGACCTTATGGCCGAGGCCGGGCTTATCTACCACGCCGACTGGTGGCACGACGACCAGCCCGTCCCCATCAAGGTCAAGAAGGGCCGACTCATATCCATGCCCTACACCATCGAGCTAAACGACGGCATCCTCTTTCGCAACCACTTTGAGGGCGAACACTTCATCGAGATATGCAAGGCCCAGTTCGACCAGCTCTACGAGGAAGGCGCCGAGAACGGCCGCGTCATGTGCATTGCCCTGCATCCCTTCGCCACCGGCCAGCCCCACCGGTCGCGATACCTGTACAAGGTCTTCGAGTACATCCTCAAGCACTCCGGCGTGTGGCAGACCACCGCCGACGAAATCGCGGAACACTACCTGGCCCGCTGCTACGACAACGCCGTCGAGTCTGCCCGGCGGACGAGCCGCTAGCATGAGCATCCGGTGCCGTCCCGGCATGGACCACCCCCACTACGACTACTCGCCGATCGTCGAAAGGCCGTCGCTGAAGTGGCCTGACGGCGCGCGGGTGGCGGTCATGGTTATCATCAATCTGGAACATATGGAGTGGCGACCCCCGGAGGGCAGCTACCAGCCGCCGTCCCTGACGGCGGGGATTGTGGGCGGCAGCGGCGGTACGCGGCCCTTCCCGGACTACAGCCGCTTCTCGCATCGAGAGTACGGCCACCGCGTTGGCGTCTTTCGGCTCCTGGCTATGCTTAAAAGACATAACATACCTGCCACCATCGCCATGGACGCCCTCACCGCCAAACACTATCCCTATCTGGTGCGGCATTGCCTGGAGCAGGGCTGCGAAATCATCGGCCACGGTATTTCGGCCAGCCGGATGATAACCAGCCGCATGTCGGAGGATGAGGAGCGCCGGTACATCAAAGAGTCGTTGGAGGCGCTAAAGAAGGCCGCAGGCCAGTCGCCAAATGGGTGGTTTGGCCCCGAGTACGGCGAGTCGCAACGCACGCCGTCGCTTCTGGCCGAGGCCGGTGTCCGGTACGTGTGCGACTGGGCCAACGACGAGCAGCCCTACGCCATGAAAGTATCCAAGGGCCAGCTTTATGCCCTGCCCATCGCCTTTGAACTGGACGATGTGAATGCCATGTTTGTGCGCACGGTGCCTATAACTCGCTACGTGAAAATGGTGAAGGACACCTTCGATGTCCTCTATAAGGACAGCGCGGCTAGCGGGCGGCTGCTGGTTATCAACCTACGCCCTTGGTTCAGCGGCCAGCCCTTCAGGGCGCGATTGTTAGACCAGGCCTTCGCCCACATCGCGTCGCGCCGCGGCGTTTGGGCGGCCACGGGGTCCAGGATAGTCGATTGGTTTAGAGGCCAGGACTCGTCCAGGCGCCGCTAGCGGTTGCGGGGCGGTGCGGGTCGACTAGGTCTTTGCGCTTAGTACGTTTAACAAAGCGGCAGAATCTCTTTGTGCGATATTTATCCAAAGGCAGAGGCCGTAGGATTATTACGGCTCGTTGGATGGCAGGAAGTCTTGCTATGTCAACCTAGTTGCGGCAGTCATAGGGCAAGAAAGGACGTTTTCAGCGTCTAAAATCTTCCAATGGGCTGAGGTGGCTCTATGCGCATCAGGGTTTTGACTTCGCGCGTGAGTGCCGGCGAGCGGGGCCAGATGGCTATAGCCATACTCCTGGCCATTCCTCTGGTGTTTATGTTTTTTGCCCTGGCTCTGGACGCTGGAATGTGGTTCTTCGACCATCGCAGGGCCCAGAACCAGGCCGACGCCGCCGCGCTGGCCGCCGTGCAGGAGCTTCCTTACGCCTCGACGGCGGTGGCTAGGGATGCGGCGCTGGACTGGCTTGAGAAGAACGGCGCGGCACGCGAATCAGTCTGCGACTCCGACAACTCCTCTGACGACTGGACGTTCTTTGACGGCGGCGTGGCCTTCCAAAATCGAGGCGGCGGCACGGGTTATTTCGACACCGTTCGCGTTTGCGTGAGGAGGGATTCTTTGATCCTTTTCAGCGCCCTGTCCGGCGTGGCAGGCATCAAAGTTAGCGCCGCGGGGGCGGCCGGCATCATCACTCAGAGCACATACTACGCTATCTTTGCCAATCGGGCCTGCGTCAATATTATACCTAGCCTAGATTTTCCTGGGTCCAACGCAACGGTCATAGGCGGAATGCATTCGAATTGCAACTTAAAGGTCGGCGGAAGCAACAATACCTTTGCCGGCCTCATGACCTATGCCCACGCTCTGGAAGTTTCCGGCTCTAACAACCACTGCAATGGCAGTCCCTGCATCTCTGACGCAGACAGCACACCTGTTATACCCATGCCCATCAATTACACATATGATGACGTTCCCTGCACTTACACCGGCGTAT